>CAYNWJ010000242.1:0-6415 GCA_964400815.1 uncultured bacterium | reverse complement strand
GGAGCTGTCCGATGAGGAAACCGGGATTATCAGTTGTCTGTTTCATCATTGCATGTGCGCTTCCCGCGCTCGCGTCCGCCGCGGATTATTCCGAAAGCGTCGTCCAGATCGACTGGGGCGGCAAGACGACCCGTAACCAGGTGTGGGACGGTTCCGTGAGCGTGAGCGAAGGCGAGGCCATCGCCATTCCCCATCGCACCTATTCCCACAGCGAATTCAACATCTATGCGAAGCGGGTGTCAAAAACATCCTGGAAGCAGCTGACGAATTTCAGGAACGGCGGCATCTATCTCATTCTCCGCTGTCCGGATGACGCCACGATCTCCGTGGATAACGCCACATTCCCCTTTTCGTTCAGCCTCCGTGAATTGCGGGGAGCGGACGGTCTGTCATACGACGACGGAAATGTGAGGATCACCGACCGCACCGGGACCTATTTCTATGCCCGCACCGGCAAGGAAATCGGCATCTGCGGCGAGGGCACGGCAACCATCGAACCGACAACGGCCAGGATCAACACCCTCGGCACCTGGATGATCGCTGTAACCGTGGGCGAAAGCGGTATCCCGGCGGGCGGCGGCATCAGGGTGTCACTCCACCAGTCACGTGGCTGGGGCGTTCCCCGGTTCGACGATCCCCGCGCCGAAAATTATGTGACCGTTTCATGCTCGCGTCCCGATGTGAGGCTCGATTACGGGTCTCCCGACACCGAATGCGTGTTCGCGTGGCCCTTCTCCAAGGAGATCGTGCTTGTCAGGGTCATGGATAAACCCCTCCGGGAGGGAGACGTGGTCTTCATCACCCTCGGTGACACTTCTGACGGGAGTCCGGGATTCCGCTCCGCGCAGACGAACGAGTCATATGCCGATTTCAGGGTTGAGACCTGCACGGCCCTTGACGACGACTATTTCCCCATATTCCGCGTCATTGAAGAGAGCCCGAAAGTCACGATCATTCCTGACGAGGCTGTCAGGGCCTTTCTCGTGGCGCCCTCGATCGTCGAGCCCGGCGAACCGTTCTCCATCGGCGTGCGGATCGAGGATGCATACCGCAATGTGGCGCAGGGCTTCACCGGAACGCTCGCTCTTTTCCTCGAAGACGAGGATACCGGCCGTACTGTCAGGATCGACGAAAACGACAACGGGCTTGCCGGGATCACCGATGTCACCCTCGACCGGCCCGGCGTATACCGCTTTTTCGTCAGGGGAGCCGGCATTTCCGGAGGCAGCAATCCGATCCGGTGCGCCGAGGATCCGGCGTATGGCCTGTATTGGGGAGAACTGCACTGCCATACCTACTATTCCGACGGTTTCGGGACAAAACCGGAACTGTACTCGTTTCTCCGCGACGTTGCGATGCTCGATTTCGCCGCCATCACCGACCACGATGTGGAGGCGGATTCCCAGGACTACACCCTCACCGACATGTGGAACGACACGCAGATGACCTCCGCACAGTTCCACGAGCCCGGCGCTTTCGTGACCTTCCCGGCATGGGAGTGGTCTCCCCACCGCTACGCCATCAACGGCGATCACTATTACGGCGACCACAATGTCTTCTATGCCGACGAGGACCCGGCGCGGATTCTTCTGAGCGCCTGTTCGGAGGAGTTCAAGACGATAGACAGGGTGTACGGAGGGCTCGATACGCTCGGGGACCGCGCCACCGTCATCCCCCACGTGGGCGGCTCCATCGGTCAGTGGGACATCCATGACGATAACTGGCAGGCACTGGGCGAGATCGTATCGGTGCACGGCAGCTTCGAGGGGTTCGGCCAGCTCGCCCTGGACCGGTACGGCAGGAAGATCGGCTTTATCGGCTCCGGCGACAACCACAACGGCCAGGGTGGAGGGTTCCCGCCCTCCGGTGTGGGCGGTCATTCCATGCACGGCGGCCTGGCCGGGGTATTTGCTGGTGAACTGTCACGGGATTCGCTCATCGACGCCATGTTCGCCAGGCGGGTCTATGCCACGAGCGGCCCCCGCATTCTGGTCGATTTCAGGGCGGGTGACGCCTTGACCGGAAGCGAAACCTCCTATGACGGCTCGGCTGATTTCGATATAACCGCACGGGGCGAAGAGGCCATCGTCAAGGCCGAGATCGTCCGTAACGGCGAAGTCGTGCATTCGTGGATCAACGACGGGATCGAAGACGGGAATGTCGTTACCATCCTCTGGCGGACATGGATCCCGAAAGAAAACTACGAGAGAAACCGCGATGACGGCGGCGGGCTCTATCGCGGACGCTGGAGCGGTTCACTCACCGTATCCGACGCCCGCATCGAATCGTTAAAGCCCTGCTCATTCCACCTCCTCAAGGACAGGATCGTCTCGAGCGATGCACGGTCGATACACTGGACCTCTGAATCACGCGGCGATTATGACGGTGTTTCCTTCCGTCTGGACGACATCGGCCGCGAAACGACCGTGGATTTCAGGACCGATGAGCATTCCTTCGTCTTCAAGCCCTCGGACATCGAGGACGGGTACTCCGAGATCATGGCCGGCGATACCAACGAGATCATCGTGATCGTGGGGAAACGGTCAGACGAGACGGTGTCATTTTCGTTCAGGGACCGGGACCTTCCTTCCGGGGGATATCATTATCTTCGGGTTACACAGGATGACGGCGAACAGGCATGGGCGAGCCCGATCTATTTCACCGCGCGGTGATTCTGCGTGAGGGTTACGAGTGGAATCAAGCTGGTATGCCGCCGCTTCAGTCAATGAATGACGATGAATGATTGCGGAATATCCAAACACAGCATTCGAAGCGGAACCAATCCATGACATGTTGCAACAACAATCATGAAAGGACACACACATGCCCGGCCCCGGATCATACTGGATAGGAGACGAGGAGAAACGCGAGGTGCTCGATGTGCTCGAATCGGGCTATCTCTTCCGTTACGGCAGCCTGAACGACCCCCGGTTCAGGCACAAGGTCTATACCCTCGAGCAGGAGTTCGCGGACTATTGCGGAGTGGGACACGCCCTTGCGACAAGTTCCGGCACGAGCGCGCTCTTCGTCGCCCTGAAGGCTTTGGGAGTCGGCGAGGGTGATGAGGTCGTCGTTCCGGCCTATACGTTCGTGGCCACTTACAGCGCCGTGATATTCGCCGGTGCGGAACCGGTGCTTGCCGAAATAGACGACAGTCTCTGCATCGATCCGGCGGACATCGAAAAACGCATCACCGACCGCACGAAGGCGATCATTCCCGTTCACATGCTCGGCAATCCCTGCGACATGGATGCCATCATGGACATCGCCGGACGTCACGGCATCCCCGTGCTCGAGGACGCCTGCCAGGCGTGCGGCGGTTCATACGGCGGAAAGAAACTGGGATCAATCGGCAGGATGGGGGCCTTTTCACTGAACGTTTTCAAGACCATCACCGCGGGAGACGGCGGTCTGGTCGCCACCGACGACGAAGCGCTCTACACGGGCGCCTATGCATATCACGATCAGGGGCACACCCCCAACCGCGCCGGTGTCGAAGTGGGCGCACGCGCGACTCTGGGGATGAACTTCCGGGTGAACGAGCTCACCGGGGCGGTGGCCCTCGCCCAGTTGAGAAAGATCGACGCCGTAATCGAAAACCTGCACGCCCGGAAGAAGAAGTTCAAGGAGGCCATTGCGGGAGTTCCCGATATGAAATTCCGTACGCTGAACGATCCCCGGGGGGAATGCGCCACCCTCTGCACGGTGATATTCGATTCAGCGGAGAAGGCTGCGGAAATCGCCGCCAAACTCGGCACCACAACCGTGGATCACAGCGGCTGGCACGTCTATGCAAACATGGAGCACGTGAACGCCTATCTGAAATCGGTCGGCAGGCCCCACGGCAGGGGCGCCTATCCGGTGACCGACGACATACTTTCCCGTTCGATCAATCTCAGTGTGGGTGTGGTGGACGGCGGTCTCGGCTCGGCCTTCGGCATATCCATCGAATCCACCGACGATGAGATTGCTGAAAAGGCGGCGCAGTTCATTGCCGCCTGCGGTGCGTGAACAGGCCGGATTGCCTGAAACTCTTTCAAAGTTTGCGGGATCCTCCATGAGCGGCGTGATCGACGCCACACGGAAGCGAGGATCCAAGCGACCGCCGGGGGCTCAATGAACGCTCATTTCATCGACTGGACGGTTTTTGCTGTCTATCTCGCCGTCGTTTTCGGCGTCGGCATTCATTTTACGAAGCGTCAGCATTCACAGGAGGACTTTTTCGTCGGTGGGCGTAAGATGAACTGGATCGCGGTGGGTGTGTCCCTGTTCGCCACGTCGTTCAGTTCCATTTCATTTCTCGCCTATCCCCGGGAAGGCGCCTATGAGGACTATCACCTTTTCCTGACGCTGCTCTGCATTCCTCTACTCATCGTGCCCATCCTGTGGTTCGTTTTCGTCCCCCTTTATCAGCGCCTGGGATTGACAAGCATCTACGAATATCTCGAGATACGTTTCAACAGGGCCATGCGCCGGACGGGCACCATCCTCTTTTTCGGATATGCCCTGGGGTGGATGGGGAGCATGCTCTATGGCATGGGGCTCATTCTCCAGGCGGTGCTCGGTCTCACAGGGGCGCAGACGAGCCTGGTGATCGTGGGCATCGGTCTGTTCGCCGTCGTGTACACCTCGCTCGGCGGCGTTCAGGCGGTCATCTGGAACGATGTGCTCCAGACCATCGTTCTCGGCGGGGGCGTGCTGATCGTTTTCATGCTTGCCATCGGGATGATCGACGGCGGACTCGGGACAGTCATCAGAATGGGGATCGAGAACGGCAAATTCGACATGTTCAACCTCGCACCCGATTTCCAGGAGCGGCGCACCCTCTATGCGGCGCTGGCGTTCGCGCTCTTCATGTACCTCCCGGGTTACACGGTATCCCAGACAACCGCCCAGCGCTATCTCTGCATGGGGAGCCTGGCAGAGGCCCGCCGTTCTCTCATCGTCAGCTCTCTGGTTTCCACCGGTGTGTGTTTTCTCTTCTTCTTCTCCGGGACGACGCTGTATGCGTTCTATCATCAGCCTGGCATGGTCGGGTTCCCGGGCCTGGCGAGCGGCGATCAGTTGATGCCGCATTTCGTGGCGAACAGTATCGATATGACCGGCCTTGTCGGGATCATCGTCGCCGGTCTTTTCGCCGCGGCCCTGAGCACCATCGACAGCGGCATCAACAGCATGACCGCGGTGGTGGTCTATGACTGGCTGGGAGGACGTGATGTGGACCTGAACGTGAGCCGTTTTCTCAGCGCCGCTTTCGGCGTGCTCGTCATCGCCGCAGCCCTCGTGACGCCGCTCCTCGGAGAGTTTCTCATCGAGATCATCGCCAAGATAGTGGGTGTGTTTCTCGGTCTCCTGCTCGGGGTGTTCCTTCTGGGGATGTGCGCGAAGCGAGCGAATACGGTCGGCGCATTCACGGGCATGTTTCTCGGAGGCATCGCCCTGGCATTCGTGTGGACCATGACGGATGTGCCGCACTGGTGGTACGGTGCGGTGACCATCGGCGTGACATTCTTCGCGGGGTGGGGCGCGAGCCTGTTTTCCCCGGCCGGGGAAGCGGCCTGATTCTCTAACTACTACATGTCAGCCACGTATATCCTGAAAGGCGGAACGGAGATGTCCGACGCACCACCAACCATCGAACGGCGCAAGCCGCTCGCGGCCCGTATCGGTGTTTTCGGCGTGGGTCACCACACCTACTGGGCGCAGTTCCCCGGGCTGTACGACCGCATGCTCGAAAAGCTGGGCGCGCTCGAGAACAAGATAAAGCGCAACAACATCGAGGTTCTGAACTTCGGCATGGTCGACGACGCCTCGGGGGCCTACTGGTTGCTTGAAAAACTGGCCTCGTCGCGGCTCGATCTCGTGTTCTGCGACATGGTGACCTATGCCACCTCCTCGACCTTCGGCTGCATCATACGGGAACTGGATATCCCCGTGGTCCTCGTCGCTCTCCAGCCCATGAGCAGGCTCGATTATGGCAACTGCACCACGGAGATGCAGCTCATGAACGACGACATCTGCTCGATTCCGGAATTCGCCGGCGTGGCCCTCCGCATGGGAAAAAAAGTCCCGCCGGTGATCATCGGCTGCCTCGAGGACGATGACGAAGCAGATGCGGAGATCGACGACTGGTGCGCAGTCGCGAGGGTCCTGCATGACCTGCGCGGAGCACGGATCGGGCATTTCGGCCATGTGCTCGAATCGATGCTCGACATGCATTCGGACCCGACCATGTTCACCGCCGCTTTCGGATGCCACATCGTGCAGACGGAGCCGGACGACCTCCTGCGCCTCCAGCGATCGGTGACAGACCGGGACATCGAGAATAAAAAGGGGGCGATTCTCACCATGTTCGACACACCCGATCCCGGAAACGATCCGGTGACCGGGAAACTCACACCCGGGGACCTCCTCG
>CAYNWJ010000241.1:0-6474 GCA_964400815.1 uncultured bacterium | reverse complement strand
ACCTGCGGCGGATCGTGCTTCCCCGTCCCGGACACCGACTTCGAGGAATCGCGGGAGAACCTGAAGGCGCAGTACGACCTCGATTTCGAGTGACGTGATGTGAACGGTTTCCTGGGACGTCTTGAACGGGCGGGAACGGCGGTCAACTACGCCACACTGGTCGGCAACGGCGCCATTCGTTCCGATGTGCTCGGGCCCTATGACCGTCCCGCCACGGACGAGGAGCTTGCGGCGATGCGGGCCGCCGTTCGCGCGCACATGGAAGCGGGGTGTGTCGGGCTCTCCTCGGGGCTCGAATATGCTCCCAGCAGTTTCGCGTCGGCCGGCGAGCTGACCGAGCTGTGCCGTGAGGTGGCCGCCTTCAACGGGGTCTACGCCACCCATATCCGTGACGAGTCCGACGGTCTCCTCGACGCCGTCAACGAGGCCGTCGCCATCGGCAGGGATTCCGGCGCGGGCGTCCAGATATCCCATTTCAAGGCCTGCTACAAGCGCAACTGGGACAAGCTCGACGCCGCCTGCGCCCTTGTGGACGAGGGGAACCGCGCCGCCGGGAACGTCCATGCCGACCGCTATCCCTATCACGCCTATTCAACCGGGCTCAGCATGTTCTTCCCCATGTGGGCGCGCGAGGGGCGGACCGAGGACTTCATCGGCCGCCTGAAGGACCCGGCTCTCGACGGCAGGATTCGCGCCTATTTCAACGAGGTGGAGGTCAAGCTCGACGGCATGGACAACGTGCTTATCAGCTCGGTCTTCACCGACGGAAACAAGCCCTGTGTGGGGAAGACCGTGCTCGCCTGCGCCACAGAGGCGGGAAAAACGCCCTATGACTTCTCCCGCGACCTCATCATCGGGGAGGATAACCGGGTGAGCATGATCGGCTTCGCCATGAGCGAGGACAATCTCGAACGCGTCCTGGCCCATCCCCTCGTCATGGTGGGCTCCGACGGCAACGCGCTGGCGGATTACGGTCCCCTGTCGGACGGCAACCCTCATCCGCGGTCCTACGGCACCTTCCCCCGCGTCCTGGGCAGGTTCGTCCGCGAGAAGCGGATCATGCCCCTGGAGACGGCGGTGCGCAAGATGAGCGGCATGCCGGCGGATTCATTCGGGCTCGAAGGCCGGGGCTACCTGCGGGAGGGATATTACGGGGACGTGACCGTCTTCGATCCGGACACCGTGATCGACACCGCCACCTGGGCGGCGCCCCATCAGTATCCCGATGGCATCCCCCATGTGGTCGTCAACGGCCGCGTGGCGGTGCGTGAGGGTGAACACACCGGCGAACTGGCGGGCATGGTGATCAGGAAGGGGAGGGTGTGACCGCCGTTCGGCAATGAGTCATGAATCCGATGAATCCGCGGATGATGCAGAGTGCGGAATGCGTGTTTTCTGGGCCGTAATGAACCACCCCGGAGCAAATTCCGGGGAATGTTCCAGATTCAATCACGATGGTCTGCGTCATCCGCGGATATCCAATCCATGCACGATCAATCACGCAGTTCCCGCATTCTCTCCACATACCTCTCAGCGTCGAATTTCCTCCTGCATCCCCCTTCGCTCATATAACGGATCTTTCCGTACACCGACCGTTCGCTCCACGCCCGGTCGTGCACCCCGGCGATGCTCCACATCACGCCCACATACCCGTTGGGATCGCGGCCGTCGAGGGCATGGCGGTCGTTGAGGGTGAGCGCGATGTCGAGAGCGGTCTCAGGGTCGGGGGTCCATTCGAGTATCTTCTTCGCCCAGTACATGCGCATGTAACCGTGAATGGTCCCGGTGGCGAGGAGTTCGGTCTGGGCGGCGTTCCACAGGGGATCGTGGGTGGCCGCGTCCTCGAAGACGCCGTAATCGTAGACATATTCACGCGGGTCGTCCCGATGCTCGTCAAGCGTGCGGCGGGCCCAGTCGGGGGCTGCATCGAGAGTGTCATAGGCGGGCTCGTACAGGCAGAAATTGTCCGAAAGTTCGCGGCGGACGATGAGCTGTTCCAGAAAGGCGGCGGCGTTGGCGTCCCCGTCCTCCGTGGCGCCGATCACCGAAAGGGCCGCGCGCTGGGCGGACAACTGGCCGAAATGGAGATACGGGGAAAGACCCGATACCGCGTCTGCGTTCGGGTCGGCGCTTTCGGCGTCATAGCGGTGGAGCCGTTCCGCGATGAAGGTCTCGAGGGCGGCGTGCGCGGCTGCCGGGCCGGGGGACGGATAGGCCGGAGGCGCGGGACGTGACGCGGCGTTCATGAGCGCTGCGGCGGCATCCCAGTCGGGCGGCGCGGGCGGCTGACGCAGTTCCCATGGATGGAATTCCGGCGCGGGGATGTCGTGGAGACACGAGGGCAGCAGACGGTGAATCTTCCTCCTGATGGTCGCTGCGGAATACTCCCGCTTGTCGGATGCGAGGAATGCCGGCACGATGTTGTGGGCGTCCACCTCGTGGAGATGCACGTGGATGCGGGAGGCGACTGTTTCCAGCCAGCCGCGCTTGACGCGGAGCGGATCGAAGTCGGTGACGAGTTCGGCGATCCAGAAATCGTCCGCGGCCCGGGGGATTTCGTCGCTGGGGTCGCCTGTGAGCAGGACGAATGGGATGTTGAGGGACGCGCAGTCGCGGGCGGTTTCGCGGAGACCGGCGAGCATGAAGGAATAGTGGGCCGCCGAGGCTCCGATGAATTCCGGGGCGAGGCAGAACAGCACGATCAGCGGGACGCGGTTCTCCAAGGCGAGCTTCTGGGCATGGAGAAGCGCCCAGTTGTCATGCGCACGCTGGTCGCGGCTCATCCAGTATCCCACGGCGCCGGGGACGTTCTCGCCGCCCTTTACCAGGCGAGCGCGGTCTTCGAGAGGAAGCATGCCGCCCGGTGGATGATTGATGGTCTGATTCCGTGCCATGGGGTCGTCTTCCGCCGGTCCGACCGGCCGGTTCAGGCGTGGTTGCGGAGTTTCAGCTCGACGGGATGGGGATGGAGATAGGCCTGGCCCGCCAGATATTCCTCGCCGTATTTCCTGACAAAGTGATTGAGGAGCGTGACAGGCACGATCAGCGGGATATGTCCGGCCGTGTAATCGTCGATGATCTCCAGTATTTCCCGTTTTTCGTCGGGAGTGAGCTGTTTCTTGAAATATCCCATGATGTGCTGAAGGACGTTCACGTGCTTTTTGACCGTGGCGCGGAGGTCCATGGCGGCGGAGAGGAGTTCGATGTATCTGTCCTGGAGCTCCGCCGGATCGTGTTGTTTCTGTTCCGCGACCAGGCGGCCGAGCTCGCGGTAGTGTTTCGGGCTGTGGGCCATGATGAGCAGTTTGTGGACGGTATGAAAGGCGACGAGCGCACCCGCTTTCCGTTCCTGGGCGCATGTTTCACGCCAGCGCTTGAACACGAACACCCGTTCGATGAAATGCTCGCGCAGCCCCGGATCGTGAAGCCGTCCCTCTTCCTCAACCGGGAGCAGGGGGAACCGCTCCATGAACATGCGCGCCCAGATTCCCACACCCTTCATCACCGGGGAGCCCTCGCCCACGTATACCTTCACACGCTCCATGCCGCTCGAGGGCGAACGGCTCTTGAAGATGAATCCGCAGAGACCGGCGTCTTCCAACTCGTCCAGTTTTCCGCGCGCCCATTCCTGCATACGGTCGGTATGGTCGATGCGGGTCCTGATGGTCACGAGCCGGGGGTTCGCCGGATCGCCCGTAAGCCGCATGGCCTCGCGGGGGACGGGCAGGCCGCATTCGACTTCCGGACATACCGGGACATACTCGACGAATGAACCCAGGGTGTCCCTGAGGAAGCGGTCGAGCTTGTGTCCGCCGTCATAACGGACATTCTCGCCCAAAAGGCAGGTGCTGATGCCGAGTTTGACGGTGTCATCCATGGGGGATTTCTCCTTCCGGGTTTCCGGGGGCGGGGGATGACGGCGCCGCTTCGGACGCCGCCTGGCCGGGATCGATGATGTGAATGTCCCGCTGCGGGAAGGGGATTTCGATGCCCTCCGCCTCGAAACGGCGGTTGATAGCCATGTTCACCTCATCCACGATATCGAACTTGCTGCGGTAATCGGCGATCCAGTAGCGCATGAAGAGATTGAGGGACGAGTCGCCGAACTCGGTGAACCAGATTCCCCAGGGCGGTTCGTCCAGCACACGCCCGTTGTCCCTGAGAATGTCGGATATGATACACTTGACCCTGACCATGTCCGATCCATAAGCGACACCCACCTTCTGCGCCACTTTCAGGTGGATGTCGGGATAGGAATGGTTGGTAATGCGCTGGTTGGAGATTTCGGCGTTGGGAAGGATGTGGATGGTGTTGTCGAAGGAGAGGATTCTGGTGGAGCGGAGGCCCACATCGACCACGTCTCCGAATGTGCCGTCGGCGAGCTCCACCCGGTCGCCCGCGAGAAAGGGCCGGTCGAAGAGGATGATGACGCCTGAGATCATGTTCGCGAGAGTGTCCTTCGCGGCGAAGGCGATAGCCAGGGAACCGATTCCCGCCGCCGCCCAGAGCTTGGAGATCGGCAGCTCGAAATGGTCGGCGATGACCATGGAGACCACGACGATGAAGACGGCCTTGACCAGCTTGCGGGTGCTGAAGAGCACCTTGTCATCGAGCCGCGAGGGGGTTTTACGGACGATGTCGTCCTGGAACCAGTCGAGAAGCGCCGATATCAGGCGCCAGGCGAGGTACATGATCGACATGGCCAGAAACAGGAAGGCGACATGGCCGATCACCTTTTCGATGAAGGCCATGTCGATCACCGTATCGAAGGAAACTGACATCATGATGGCGTGGCCGTACATGTTCCAGAGAAAGGAGAATCCGGCCGCGATGAAGGTCAGCTGGACGCCGCGCGTTCCGGCCGTCAGGAGCTTCTGGTCCAGGTTTGTCCTGGTCTTCATGGCGTATTTGAGCAGGATGTTCTTCCAGATCCAGACCACGCCGAAGGACAACAGAAGAACAGCGGCGAACTTGACAAGGAACACCACGAAAAAACTGCGCAGAAAAAGGGTCAGTGCTTCCATTGCCGTACTTCCTCCGATCGGTCGTTGGAAAGGATAATCCCGCCGCTTTTCGCCCGTTCAGACGGACGGTGGCGGAAGGTCATGACGCCGCCGATTCCACCACGGCCCGCATCACCAGTCCCGCCTCTTCATCCGTGAGCGCCGGATAGAGCGGGATGGAAAGGGACGTTCTCCAGGCTTCCCCGGCGCGCGGGGCGTCGAAAGAGATGCCGGGATGCCGTGTCAGGGGCGCGAATACGGGGCGTTCCGCCCGCACGCCGCGTTCGTCGAGCCGTGAACGGAGTCCCGGTACGTCGCCGCACAGAACAACGTACCGGTAGAAGATGTGATGTTCCCCCGGCGATGCTTCGGGCAGGTCGAGGCCGCTGTCCCGAAAAGCCGCGGAATATCTCCCGGCCAGCTCACGCCGCCTCTCGATGAATGCGGGCAGCTTCCCGAGTTGGGAGAGGCCCAGGGCCGCGGCCATGTCGGTCATGGTGAAATTGAAACGGGAGACATCGTCCACCTTGTCGGCATAGTCCGCCATGTCCCGCACGGCATCGACAATCCCACTGTCGCCCGAAACGACCATGCCGCCTTCGCCCGCGGCGATCACCTTGGTGGTGTAGAACGAGAACACCGCGGCGGCCGAGCCGAGGGCGCCGGTTTTTACGCCCCCGAATTCCGAGCCGAGGGACATGGCGCAGTCCTCGATGACCGGCGTCCCCAGGGCCACGATGTCCGAAATATCCCGAGCCGCGCCGAAAAGATGGGGGAATACCACGGCGCGGGTCCGTGCGGTGAGCACCCGTTTAATCGTTGCCGCATCACAGTGGTGGAGATCGTCCCCCGAATCCGCAATGACCGGGCTCGCACCCGTCAGTGCGACCGCGTGGAGGAGGGACGAGCAGACATATGCCGGAATCACGACATCGTCCCCCGGTCCCGCTCCCAGGGCGCGGAGTGCGAGATGGATTGCAGCGGTTCCGCTGGAAACCCCGGCGGCAAAACCGCTCCCGAGATATGAACACATCGCCGATTCGAATGCCCCCACCCGTTCTCCGCCGGTCAGCATGCCGGTTGCGAGGACACGGTCGACAGCCTCACGGTCGCGGGCGTCTATGAAAGGCCTGGAATGGGGGATCATGGCGCGCTCCCGCTTGGTTTCAGCGTCTCACAGGATCGTTTCGGTGGATGTTGATTGTTTCGGAAAGTGCATGCGGACAGGGCGGCGCCGAGTGGCGCGGCCCTGTCCATACGCACAAGATAGGGTGGCTGCGGCGGTTATGGCAAGGGAATTGCGAATGCTGACAATCCCCCCTTTTCCGGCACAAACAAATATTTCGAGGCTTTTCAGTTTCTGAACCGGGATTTTCGGGATTAAGGGATGAACCGCGATTGCAATCCTGTAAATCCTTTCATTCCAATAATCATGGTTCAAACGGCGCAAAGAGGACTTCTTGCAGAAAGT
>CAYNWJ010000240.1:2734-6517 GCA_964400815.1 uncultured bacterium | reverse complement strand
AAACGCCTGGAGCGCATCGCCGCCCTGGAAGACGGAAGGGACATGGTCCTGTTCGTTGACGGTCTGGATGAATGTCCCGCAATCGCCCGCCTGATCCCCGAATCCCGTGAATGGCTCCGTGTGGTCGTCGCGTCGCGGCCTGTCGAGGCGGTTGTCGAGTGGAGCCGCGCCAGGGACAGGGAAAGACGCCGGGATATGGAGATCGGCCCCCTTGCACCGGCGGATGTCAGGGCGCTGTTGTACGATGTGGTTGACAAATACCAGGCGGGCTTCGACGAAGCCTATCTCGAGGTGGTGCGCGAGCGCTCGGACGGCAATCCGCTCTATCTGATGCTCCTGTGCGAAATGATCATCGAGCGTGGCGGCCGCATCGCGGACATCGACAGTCTCCCCGAGGGAATCGCGGGCCTGTATGTCGATACGGTCAAGCGCGTGTCCCGCGGCGGCGCGGACGATGCCGTGCTGAACGTGCTGCATCTGCTGGCCGTGGCGGCGAGCGCGCTCGATTTGAGCGCCATCGGTGAATTCGCGTCCATGAACGCGGTCCGCACACAGGCGGCGGTGGACGCCTGCCGCGAACTCTTTGCGGTGACCTTCGAGGACGGTGTGGAGCATTTTCAGCTTTTTCACGAATCCCTCGGCGAATGGCTGAGAGACAATCATCGTGCCGAATGCGCCGCCTTCGCGAAGAACCTCGCCGTACAATGCCGTGACTACGATTCGCTCTCCTCGGATTCCGCGGTTCGTTACGCCCTCGCCCACGCCTGCCGCCATCTGGCTGATACGGGTGATGTGGACGGCCTCTGGGAGCTGGTGATCGACGAGGCCTTCCGGTCGCGTCAGCACGGTGTCTTCGGCCGGTACCGCGAGCCCTTCAAATCTCTGGAAACAGCCATCGCGGTGTTCGCGGGACGGAACGGCGGGACACCTTCGGACGATCCGCGGCTCGCGTGGTGCGTACTCAGGGCGGGGGACCTCGCGGCCGACGCCAGGCGTTCGGTGTTCGATGCATTCGACATACTCGTGAACCGCCGGCTGGACGATCCCGGCCGGATTGGGGCGGCTCTCGAACCGCTCGGTGTGCTGGGCGAGCGTGATTTCTATCTGTCGGCGCTGATAGCCCTCTTCATCGAGTCACTCCGTCAGGGCGGACGGCCGGGCGACGAGCGTGACGAATCCGGGGCCGCCGAAATCCTGCGGGCGGTGAATGAACGTCTTCCCGAATCATCGGGCGCGGTGGATTGGAGCGCGTTCATTTCGGCTGACTGCATGGCCTGGCTGTGCGTCCGGTATCTTTCATCGCTTCCCGGTCTGGACCTGCTGCCGCTGATTTCCTGCGCCACGACGCTCGAACGCATTCCCGGACAGTCGTTCATCGAATATCTCGTCGAGTTCGCCTCCCTCCAGAAGAATCCGGTCACGAGGGAGCGCGCCTTCGATCTCTCCATCGCCGTTCTTTCCGTGGGAGCATTCGTCAAAACGGCTTACCAGTGCGCGCGGGCGAACATTCAATACGGCTCCCTCAGGCATGCCCTCCACGCAGCCGAACTGGTCGAAAACTCCGTGGTGCGCGAGAACCTGCTCGTGACCATCGTCCAGGAACTGGCCATCGACGGTGTGTTCGGTGAGGCGGCCGATCTGTCGGAAGAGATCGGCGACGCGAAAAAACATGACGAGGCTCTGGCCGTCGTGGTCGACGAGCTTGCGCTGGACGGCGATTATGCGGCGGCGCGCGAGACCGCGGAAATGATGATGACCCCGGAAGCCGAGGCCGACAGTTTCGCCTTCATCGGCAAATGCATCGCAGAAACGGCGGGAAGCGGGGAAAGCCTCGGGGACATCCGCCGGTCCCTCTCGCTTTCGGAGGATATCGGCGGCGGCGGGGAACTGAAAGCGAAAGCCCTGCGCAGCATCATCGACGCCATCGGCATGCTCAGCCCCTCGGCCGAACGCGACCGCCTCGTGAACCGTCTCGACACGCTCATCGACAAAATCGATCACGCCGACCCGGCCCGCGACGAACTGCGGTCGGGCCTTTCACGGGCTCTCTCCATCATCGGGGCCGTGGAAACAGCCAGGGAATACGCCGGCTCGATAGCCAATCCCCTCCAGCAGTCGCATGCCATCGCCGGTGTCGCCCTCGCTCATATCGACGCGGGTAACATCGGGACGGCCCTGAAGCTCGCTGAGGAAATCGACGATGTGTTCAGCCGTTCCACCGTGCTGGCGGAGGCGGCCATCGTCAAGCTCCGTGACATGCGGTTCAAGGAGCCCCTCGCACTGATCGACCGCATCATCGACGATTACCGGGGGTACCGCCACGATGACGGGGAGGGGCTCGAAACGGTGATCATCCCCGTGCTCACTTCCCTCATCCGCTACACCGGGGCGGTCCACATGAAACGTATCGTCGAAAAGATCGATTCGGCATACGTGCTCTGCGAGATCGCCCTGTCGCTCGCCATTCTGGAGGACGTGACGGCTGTCGAAGAGGTCTTCGTGCTGATATACAGCCGGGTGCGTGACATACTGGACAGCGAGGACGGGCAGTATGTTTCCATCGAAATCGTCCTCGAATCGCTTTCGGCGACGGAGTATTTCGACGAGAAGAGTGTCTTTTTCCGGGATTTCTTCATGCGGGCGTTCCATACCGTCGAGCACGAAACGGGAACGTTCACCGAGCGTCTCAACTCCTCGGTGCTCGAAATCCTGGCGGAAACGGAGCTGTTCGAGGGCAGGGAGGATGTGTTCGACCGGGCCCTCGAGGCGGCCGCCGCCTATACCAACCTGGAATCACGCGCCTTCGCCCTGGCGCATGTGGCGGACATCGCCTGTCTCAACGGCTGTTTCGCCCTTGCCGCAGAGGCGGTGGCGCTCGTGCGGGAAGTCCACGACGAGAACATCAGGAGCATGGCGCTTTCCTCGGTCGTACGGTCCTACGGGGAATCCGAGCGCCCGGGCAAATCCCTTGAGATCCTCCGTTCCCTGCTGGTTACTGATGCCGGGCTCACGGAATCGGCGAGGCTGCTCGTTGGTTACGCCGCTCTTGCCGGGATGTTTTCCGCCCATGGAAAAAAAGGACTCGCCGGGGCCGTCTTGGAGCGCATGATACGCTGCCTGGAAGAGATCGGTGACCCGGACGCGGTGCTGCCTTCGTGGAAGCTCGTGGCCCGGTCGCTCGGGGAACTGGGTTCGGCGAAGGAAATGGAGGATGCGCTCGCACGCATGCTCGGCAGGATCGATGCGCTCGCTCCCTCCGGAGACATGGGATTCGTGCTGGTGGCGCTGTTCGATGTCCTCCGTGAGGACGACCGTTTCGATCTGACCGGGGACGTTCTCGCCCTTCTGCTCGACCGCGCCGGGGCCATACCCGACACAAACCGCCGTGACAAGACGGTTTCCCGGATGCTCAGGGATATCCTCGACGCGGACGGCATCCTCGATGCGGCGCGCAGGATCGATCTCGTGGCCGGCCGCATGGACGGCATCGTCGACGATCACGAACGCTCGCTCGTTCTGGCGCCTCTGTCATACGAAGTCTGCCGTGCGGGAGACGATGCGCGTGCGGAAAAAACGGCCGACGGGATTCCTGGCAGCCTCCAGAGGTTCCATGCCTGGCTGGACCTGGCGGAATGCGCGGACACGAAGGGTGACCGCGAGACGGCCCGCTCCCGTTTCGAGCGGGCCCTGGATGTCGCGGAAGCCCATCCGAAAGGGCTGACCCATGGCGGCGACATGATCGACGATCTCGGCCTGAAAGTGGCCACCCTGGCCGCCTATACC
>CAYNWJ010000240.1:0-2724 GCA_964400815.1 uncultured bacterium | reverse complement strand
GTCTCGACACGCTCGGGTCCTGGGGCCGGTATATGGGCTTCACCATGTCCTTCGACGGCAAGACGGCCCTGTACCGCCGGGCCATGGCCCTTGTCACCGTTCTCGATTTTCACGACATGGACCTTCTGAATATCGACGTGTTCGAGGATATCGTCCAATATGCCATGTGCATAGCCGATGCCGTTGAACTGGCGGAGTTTTTCAACGACGCGGTGTCCCTCGCCGAACGTGTGACGGACGAGCGTGATTTCGATGACGCCGTACGGAGGCTCGCGGCCCTCTTCGGATATATGCCGGAGGAGGATGCCTGCGCTCTCGTCGACCGTATCGGCGACATCAGGGCCCGCTGCATGTTCATGGCGCTGCTGTCGCTGAACATCAATGACGAGCCTGCACTCAGATGTCTGGCGGACCGCGCATCCACGCTGGCCCACGAATTCGCCGAACCGCTTGCGCCCGAAGAGCAAGGAGCGCCGGTCGTTGATGACGGTGATTCCAGCGGAGATGACTCCGGCGGCATTCTCGAAAGCGACGATATCGACGCGCTTTTCGACAGTCTCGATGGTCTGGACACGCCGGACGAACCTCCGGAGGCCGAATATCGTGATTACGCCCCCAGGGTCGTGGCCTTCTGCGCCGCTGTCCTGACGAATCTCGCGGGCGCAGATGCAGATATGGATGAGCCGTCGCCTGAAGAGGCCGGCGGCCTGTTCGCGCGCGCGCTGGACATCGCCATGGAGCCCTCTGTTCAGGGCATATCGGCGGGGCGTCTGGTTCAGCTGCTGCGGTCGCTGGGATGCACCATGGACTGTCCGGCCAGATCGGAACGCCTGATGGCCGTGGTGAAGGCCGCCGAAGGTTTTTCCGATTCGAACCGTTCACGGGTATTCAACGAGGCGGCCATACTGCTGGGCGACGGCGCCGGTTTCGATACGGCCGCAGAGGTCATCGAGACGCTCCTTGCCGGAAAGCCCGCCAACGCGGACCTTCCCGTCCTCGACGCGCCGTACCTCAATGCGGCGGCGGAGGCGGCCCGCCGCGGGTACGATGTCAACGCCCGACGCCTGATCGATACGGTCGCGGACGACGAACTGAAGGACACACGCCTCAAGGATCTTGTCGATTCACTTGCCGCAGCGGGTGAGATCGACCGGGCGCTCGGCTTTGCACGCATGATGCCGGGCGACACCGCACGCTCGCATGCGCTCCTGGGCCTCGGGACCACGATGCTGGAAGGAGGGGACACGCGGATGGCTGCGGCCCTGGCAGATGAAATCAGCCCCGATGACGCCGCCGATCTGCTTGCGCGCTGTGCGGTCCGGGCCGCCCGGGACGGTGATGGGGATGGTGTCGATAGTTTCGTGACGGAGGCCGTGGAGCGGGCTCGCTGGCGGGGTGACGCCCTCGAACGGGTTTTCATGCGTATTCTGCCGGTCATCGCGGACGGGGACGGCCATGATCTTTTCGCCGACCTGGTGCGGCGGTCCCTTCCCCCGACCGCATCCCTGAAACGCATCATCATCCGGTGGCGCGGCGTCATTCTCGAAAACGCGCCCGACCCCCTTCCCGCGCTCCGGGACAGCCTGGCCGTCTATCCCTTCGATCCTGAGCTCGCCCGCCATGGCGTGCTGACGCTTCTTCACACGTTCGAGAGCCGGGAATCAGCGGAGGAAGTCGACGCGATCCTCGATATGGCCGGAGAGATGCTCGGCATACGTCCACCCGCGGAGGACTCGCCCTACTCCTTCGATTCGATGGACGAATGGCTTGAGTCCATCGACGACGAGGACGACCGTGACCAGGTCGAGCTGTGGGCCCGTCGCGTGAAAAAAGGGCGGATGGGCAAGGATGAATTCTCACTGAGTGTTGCGGAACTGCTCGGGTGATCCTCGACCCGGGGCCGCAATGCGTCATGGAGCGGCGCCATGGACCAGCACATCCGTGAACTTGTGGCGCTCATCGATCAGAGCGGCGGACACTGTCTCCTGGCCGGTGGGGCGGTGATAGAGGTCATCCGAGGCAGGGCGGTCAAGGACTGGGATTTCGAGGTCCATGGCATGAGCTACCGTGACCTGGCCGGCCTTCTGGACCGTCACGGCTATGACTGCGGATTCGTGGGGAAATCGTTCGGTGTCATCAAGACCCGCGCCGGGGCCCATGAGATAGACATCGCCGTTCCGCGCAGGGAAAACAGGGTTTCTTCCGGGCACCGGGGATTCGAAGTCGATCTCGATCCGGGAATGGATGTCCGCGAAGCCGCCCGCCGCCGCGATCTCACCATCAACGCCATGTACTACGACCCCGTGCGGGACGAGCTCATCGATCCCTTCGACGGGAAGAGCGACCTGGACAGGGGCATTCTCAGGGCTGTGCACCCGGAGACCTTTGTGGAGGACCCGCTCCGCGTGCTCAGGATCATGCAGCTTCTTCCGCGAAAGGGACGCACGGTCGATCCCGCGACAATCGAGCTCTGCCGCGGCATGTTCGACGAATTCCACGACCTGCCCGCGGAACGGGTGTTCGAGGAATGGTCGAAACTCCTGCTCATGGCGGAAACACCCTCGACCGGCCTGGAATTTCTCGTCGATTGCGGATGGATCGAGCATTTCCCGGAAATCGCCGCCCTCGTCGGCTGTCCCCAGAATCCCGTCTGGCATCCTGAGGGAGATGTGTGGACCCACACGAAACGCGTGGTGGATGCGGGAGCGTCTGTACGTGACCGTA
>CAYNWJ010000239.1:0-6582 GCA_964400815.1 uncultured bacterium | reverse complement strand
GTCTGTCATGGATAAACGGAAAAACAACACACTGCCACGGGGATGGAACCCGAACCGCAGGTCATTCCTCAAACGGGCGACGGAAGGGACCATCGGAATGACACTGGGCGCGCTGGGAATGATGGGCTGCTCGGCGAAGCAGGCGGTCTACCGTACGGCGTCGAGACCAGTGCCCGCCGATTTGGGTGTGAGCCGCGTTTCGTTCGTCGCCGGCAGCGACAGGAGGGATATGGTCTACGAGTCCCTCAAGCCCTTCGAGAACGAGATACGCGCCGGCATCGAGGGCAAGCGTGTCATGATCAAGATCAACATGGTCTCGGAGCGGACGCCCCTGTGCGCCACACCGCCCGATGCGGTCCGGGGGGTGCTTGATTTTCTCGGGCCGCTCCACGGCGGAGAGGTGATCATCGCCGAATCCTCCGCCTCGCGTCTCGGCACCATGAAGGTGTTCGACATCTACGGCTACACGGACATCCGGCGCGAATACAACGTCACGCTCATGGAATTGAACGAACGGCCCGTCTCCCGCCACTGGATCCTGGACAGGGACCTGAATCCCGTGCCGGTGCGTATCATCAATGATTTCACCGATCCCGACACCTATATCATCTCGGTGACCCGCCTCAAGACCCACAACCGGGTCCTCGCCACACTCTCCTGCAAGAACATGACCATGGGCTGCCCCCTGAAGAACTGGCGGACGGGGGAAAACGACAAGAAGCTCATGCACGCGGAGCATACCACACCCAAGCTCATCAACCTCAACATGTTCAAGATCGCCCACAGCGTCTATCCCGATTTCGCGGTGCTCGACGGGTTCGAGGGGATGGAGGGAGACGGACCTTCGAACGGTGAACCGGTCGATCACCGGGTGTGCGTCGCGGGGTCTGACTGGGTCTCGGTCGACCGTATCGGCGCCGAACTCATGGGCATTCCCTGGGAGGACATCGCCTATCTCCAATGGTGCGCCAACGCGGGCCTCGGCCAGGGCGACCGCTCGAAGATCAATGTGCTCGGTCCCGGCATAAAGGATCACGTCATCAGCTACAAGCTCCATTCGAACATCGACTGGCAGATGAAGTGGCGCGAGGAACTTCCGCGGATCATCGAAGAGGGCTGAGAGATTCTCTCCGGTGTCATCGGCCGCCGGCCGGGGCTTCACGGGCTCGAAGACCAGATCGTCCTGCCTTCCCTGTCGATGAGATGGAGCGTACGGTTCATGAAAACGTTCGCCACACCGTTCTCGAACGACGTCGCGATTTCGAATCGGGGTTCGATGACCATCGCTCCCGTTCTGTCTATATAGCCCCATTTGCCGGTCTTTTCCGACCCGCCGAAAAAAAAGCGCGAGCCCTGACTGTCCGCGAACATGAAGTTCGATCCGATACGGACCGGTGCGAGTCCGCCGGAAAAGTGGTGCGCCTCGGCATAGTATTCTTCGAAAGCCTGCCGTCCCGTAGAGTCGATGAACGTGAAACCGTTGTCCATACGCACAACGGCGTACCCTTCCGAAAAGCGTGAAACGACAGGGAATCGCGGCTCCACGATCATGCTGCCGGTCCGGTCGATGAACCCGTACAGACTGTCGGCCTTCACACAGGCGAATCCGTCGCTGAAATCCATCGCCGCGCGGAAGACCGGTTCGATGACCATCGCCCCCGTCCTGTCGATATATCCGTACCCCCGGTCCGTTCTCACCGCCGCACGCCCTTCCGAGAACGTTGAAATACCTTCGTATCGCGGCGGGATCACGATGCCGCCTTCGGGATCGATGACGTGCATACGGTTGTCGGCATCCCGCGTTCTGATACGGACGGGAAACAAACCGTCGGAAAAATCCCCACCCTCCTCGAAGCGGAATCCGAGAACAGCCGAACCATCGGGATCGATATAACCGGTATCGCCTGCCAGAACCACCCGCGCCACACCGTCCGAGAAATTTCCGGCATCGTCATAGACGGGATCGATGACATGCCTGAGATTCGTGTCGACATACCCCCACTTGCCCATGATCGTGACGGGCGCGAGACCGTCCTGGAAATCTCCGCAAGCGATATATTTGGGCAAGTCGAGCCATGCGCCGCCCGTGTCGATGAAACCCCAGCGGCGGCCCATGCGTACGGCGGCGTATCCTCCGGAAAAAGAACGTGCCTCGCTGAATCGTGGTTCGATCAGCGTGTTTCCTTCACGGTCGATGAAACCGTACGGGCCGCCTTCAATTTGTACGGGAGCCAGGCCGTCAGAGAACGGTCCGGCGGATGTGGCGTTCGTCTCGATCACGGTGGCTCCGGTCGGATCGATATAGCACCAGAAGGGCCCATCTCCCCTGGCCGGCGCAAGCCCTTCCGTAAAATCGCCCGCATCACGGTATGCCGGCCTGATGGCCATGGATCCATCAGGTGAGATATACCCCCACAGACCATCGATCCTTATTGCCGCGAGGCCGCCGGAAAATGAGCGCGCCTCCTCGAAACGCAGGGGGACGGCCTCCTCCCCCGTCCTGTCGATGAAACCCCATAAACCGCCCTTCTCCACGGCCGCCAGCCCTCCCACAAAGCGGCCGGCATGATCGAATCCCGGCGGGATGACGGTCGCCCCCGCTTCGTCCACATACCTGAACCTGCACTGTATTTCCGGAGCCGTTTTCACGACCGCGAGGCTTTCAGTGAACGCACGCGCGATGCTATATCGGTTCTCGATGACGAGCGCGCCGTTACGTTCGATGTACCCGCACCGGCCGTCGATGACCACCCGCGCCCGGCCATTGGAAAATATATCCGCGTCCTCGAACCGCGGCGGGATCACGAAGGTTCCTTCGGCGTCCATGTATCCATAGAGCCCTTCGATGCGGACAGCGGCAAGCCCCTCGCTGAAGAGGGAGGCTTTACGGTACAAGGGCTCGATGGCGACCGCGCCGGTCGCGTCCACGAACCCGTAGGTCAGGGAATCGGTCTGGATCCTGAAAAGCCCGGTGTGCCTGGTATCCGTCCCGCGCCCGGCCCCGGACACGCAGTACGCGTGGAGGACACACAGCATCAGGACCGTCAGACAACGTTTCATCGAACCTCCATCATTTTACAGCCGTTTACAACCAAGACTTAGTACATTTGTAAATCTACTTTTGTAGAATACTCGCCGTCAGGACACATGTCAAGATATTTTTTACCCTGATAGATTCCATTCGCACCTTCCATCTCACCTGTACGGTCGATGATGGATGTTCACATGTTATGGGAATGCTTCGTGAGCCGGGGAAATTTGTTTTGCTTTCAAAGCGATGGATACACACGCTTCCACAGGCTTTCCAGAATGGAACAGCCGTGTCCTGCCGTTTGTGTTCCCGGAGGTTTCGGAAAAACGGCGACTGAAGAAATGACGCGCGTACGGCCTGAAGTCAGAGCACCCAGGAGAGCTTGCAGAACCACGTGGCATAGATCTCGCGGTCGGCGGGGGAGAACCGTGATTCGCCCTCCTGGTAGGCGACCTGAAGCGAGCCGAAGGGGGGTATGAAGCGCCAGACGAACACGAGCTGGAGGTTTTCCCTGAGCAGGTCGAGGGAAGGGTCGGGAAGCCCGCGCTCGATCTCGTGCCGTGTCTGATAGAAGAGTTTCAGATAGAGGTCGGTGTTGAAATAATAGGTCGAGCGGACATAGTGAATCCATGTGTTGTCGTCCGGACGGGCGGGCCTGAACCAGTGACGTGCGAAATAATAGGTCACGTCCCACCCTTCCAGGACCTTCAGATCCACCTCCCCGCCGAAGCGCTCCAGGTCCCGGTCGAAATTACGGCCGTTCGAATACTCGACCGAGAAGGTGCGCCCCAGCCGGTTGTCGAATGCAAGCTCACCGGTCACCGCCCGGTTGCGGAAGACCTTCTCGAAGCGGATCATCTCCTCCGTGTGGCGGAGGGAAACCTCCCATTTTTTCAGAAACTGCACCTCGATGCTGTTGCGGTCCTCCCAGCTTCTGAGCAGCCCGTCTCCGCTCCAGTAGCGGTTGTAGTTGATGCCGGGAGAGAGCGACTCGATGCCGAGCCGGTTGATCCAGAAGGTCTTGGTCAGGTTCGTGTCGATCTCGCGACGGTCGTCGTCCCGCAGAAAACCAACCGCGTTCATGTTCTCCATGACCCCGTCGCCGTAATGCGTGTATCGCACGTGGAAGTGGGTGAACTGCGAATCCCACGCGGGCCTGACGAATCCCGCCCAGACGCCGTCTTCCGCCGTTCCCCAGCTGCCGATCGCCTGGCCCGTCATTCCGATCCGGTCGGTGAAGAACAGGGTGGTCGCCAGTCCCAGTGTGCCGCTGTTTTCACCGCGCCACGCCCGGTTCGTGCCGATGAGCCCCATATTTGAGCCTCCGTCCGTTTCCCTGCTCACGCGGAAGACGGTGTAGAGCGCCTCGTCGCCTTTCGGAAGATCCGCGCCGGCCGAAGCCGGATCCGATTCGGTCGCAAGGGCGTTCACGTTCCAGCCGGAGAGCCTGCCGTTGAGCTTCACTCCCCAGGGGATCTCGCCGATGCGCCGGGAATAGAACTGCCTGATGCGGGTCGAATAGTTCTCCGCGCCTTCCAGGAAAAAGGGGCGCTTTTCGGGATAGGACAGTTCGAATCGGGTGAGGTTGACCTGTTCCACATCGGTTTCGATGGTGGCGAAGTCCGGATTGACCGTGGCCTCGAGACCCAGGTTGCTCGCAATGTTGTATCGGGCGTCCACACCGTACTCGTCCCGGACCTCCCCGCCCTTTTCCATCTGGATCTGGGCGTAGGGGATGATCGTGTATGGCTTCACCGCCAGACGGTCGAGCTCGAGACCGGCAAGCTCACCGAACTGGGATATCCGGAACATGGCGGTCAGGTCACGCGCCCAGAAGCTTCGCTCCAGGCTGCGGGCCGTCCTTCGCTCGGCGTTGAATCCCCAGACCGGGCTATCCGCGTCGAACTTGAGCACTTCGAAGGGGATCCCGATCTCAGCAGTCCACCCGAAGGGCGTGATGCGCGTCCCGGATTCCCAGCGGGTGTCCCAGTTCACATCGGATGTTCTGCCGTTGTCGGTGAACCTGCCGTCGCTCTGTGTGCCGATGGGATTGACCGCGAAGAAATAACAGCTGCTCCTGTCATGGAACGTGTCGAGAAAGACCACCACGCCGTCGTCCTTCGGAAGATCGTCGTCGCGCCGGGTGATGGCGGCGGTGATCCTGTCCGGTTCGGGATCGATGCATACGAAGGCGAAATAGATCATGCGGTCGTCATAGAGCACGCGGACGCTTGTGGGATATTGCGAAGGGGCGTTGTAGACCGGCTCGAACTGGGTGAATCCGGCGATGGAATCGGCCATGGCCCACACGGTCTCGTCGGGGACGCCGTCCACATCGACAATGCCTCCGTCGACACGTGTGGCGCGGAAGGTCTGCGCCTCAGGAGCGCCCTGGCAAAAAACCGCGCACAATGCCGTGGCGATGAGAAAACGTGCAAACAGCATGGGGTGCTCCCGGTCCGTCCGATCCGACATGATGTTCGGGGGTGATGGAACTTTGGGGCCGATCATGAAAAACCCCCGGTTGCGGGACCGGGGGTTTTTCAAATCACGAATGCGTAATCATGTTCTAGTGGATTCGTTCCGACGCGTGCAGAAGTTCGGCGCGCGGAATTTCCTGGTGAGCGCCGGACTGGTGGCATGCATAGCAGGTCTGCTCCACGGTCAGGCGGATGAACCCGTCGTCGTTGAGAGCGGCCTTTCCGCCGTTGTTGATCGAATAATCCCCGTCGGTAGAAATGCCGAACACGTGGGATCGGACATCGCCCTTGACATACTTGCCGATGGTCTCCTGGGAATTGAGCTTGTCGGCATAGGGCATGTGACAGTCCTCGCACGAGAGGTCGGACATGGCGGCTATCTTGATCTCGACGGCGTATTTGCCCTTGTGGCAGTCGAGGCAGGCGCGCTTGATGCCTTCTTCCGTGCTCACGCTCGCGTGGGCGTCATGGCACATGATACAGGTCATCTTGAACTGGGCTTTTTTGTTGTAGAGCATTTCCGGATACTGCTGCTGGCCCTTGATCAGAACATCCGAAACCATGACGACGGACTTGTCTTCCGTCTGTTTGTGGCACTCGCCGCACGCTTCGGATTTCTTGTCGACGACAATAAACAGATCCTCTTTCTTCTTCTTGAGGTCGCGAAGCGTCTTCGGTCCGGCGGCGGCGTGCTTGTGTCCGGGACCATGGCAGGATTCGCAGCCACGCTCCACCTGGGCGTGTTTGTGCTTGTCCCATGCCGCCTTTTCTTCCTTGTGGCACATGCCGCAGCCCTTCGATCCCACATACTCGTCCTCACTCTGTCCGAGAACCGCCGTGTTGGAGAGCATTGCTCCCGCCGCGAACACGACCGTCACCAACAGCGCGGATTTCATCAGTTTCCTCATATCATGCACCTCTTTCGGTCAATATGGAGACGTTGTCCGACGTTGCAATCGCTTTTGGCTAAAATAACCCCATTCCCACCCCGCAGGCAAGGAAATAATCCATAATGGCGCAACCCCCCGTTTTTCGGCTGAAATAAATAATTCGAGGTTTTTCAGTTTCTGA
>CAYNWJ010000238.1:0-6590 GCA_964400815.1 uncultured bacterium | reverse complement strand
GTATTGAAATATAATTATGTGAATATCACCATGATACACGGCGTGTTCCCGCGGGGCAACATTTTTTCTTTCCAGACCGGAGGCCGGACCGGATTCCCGACGAAATTATGGCCCCATCTCTCCATCAAACGGAAAAAAAACCGGGCTCCCCTCGATTGGAGAACCCGGTTTGTTTTCCGTGATATGATTTACTTCACCAGCGTCACTTTCCTGGTATCCCTGAGGCGGCCGCTCTGAAGCACCATGATATAGACTCCCGAGGAATGGCCGGCGGCGTTCCAGGTCAGCGAATGGCGTCCGGCATACATCATGCCGTCCGCGAGCCGTTCGACCATCTGCCCGGCGAGATTGTAGACCGACACCCGCGTGTGCGCGTCGTTCTCGAGGGAGAAGGTCACGGTGGTGGCCGGATTGAAGGGGTTCGGGGCCACATGGTCGATGCCGAACGCGGTCGGGAGGTCCTCCTCGACCATGATCGGGTCACGCCGCCTGACATCGAGCGTATAGGTCGTCGTCTCCCCGCTCTTCAGGCTGACCGGGATGACCTCGTCCCCGTTGAGCTCCGTAACGTTCGTGTCGGGATCGGTTATCGTAATGATATAGTGCTCTGGCACTTCCATGATGTTCGAGATGTCGAGCCCGACAACGATATCCGGAATGGTCGTGGTCAGTTCGATATTCCATGAATACTCGTTGAATCCCGGCGGATAATAGCCGTAGGAATATTTCGTCCCGTCCGGTTCCGCCGTTTCGTCGGAGGGCTGCTTCCTGAGAACGAGCCGGACATGGTCGGGAGCTATGGGGGCCATGTCCTTGGCGCTGAGAATGGCGGAATAGTCGTCGCCTTCCTCGATGGCTCCGGCGCGGTTGTCACGGTCGTAGTATTTTCCGCTGTCATCGGCGATGGAAAGATCGATGTGCCAGAGATCGATATCATCCATGCTCGAGGGGAGGGAAAGCGCGGCGGTCTTTCCGAGCGGATTGCCCGGCGTCATCGGGACCCGCACCATCACCTTGCTCCAGTCGAGATTGTAGTGGAAAGGGTTGCCCACCATGTGGAACGTCCCCGCGGGATCGTTTGACGGGAGCTTGAACTCGGTGTACCGGCTCTGGTCCACGGGCGTTCCCTCGACCGTTATCTCGACAGGCTCGAGATAGTAGTGGAACAGCCAGTAGCCCCGTCCCGCCAGGATACCGTCGAGTGAACCAAGTCCGGAATAACGGGCGTAGGTGTCGTTCTGATAGTCGTATTTCGACACGCGCCAGATCTGCCAGTCGGAACCGTCGTGCAGCCCGTCCCCCAGATCGTCGCCCAGAACGGCGTTCACATCGGTGTCCACAGGCTGGAGCGGCATGGAAATGAGGTAGTACCGCTCCGGATCAAGGGTCATGGACATGACCGGGTCGGCCGACGGTTTGCCGGTCTCGGGCGGGAAGAGGATGTCCATGTCGCGGGTGACATTGACCCAGAAGCCGGTCCACGGCGCGATGTCCGTGTTTCCGTTGTCGATCGGGTTGACATTGACATACTGGGTGCCGTTCCAGACGTATGCGTACAGGCTCATCCAGCCGTTTGCGGCCGCCTGCGCCACGGTGAGCAGCTGGGAGCCGGGCGTCTGCTGAGCGCCGCCCGTACCGCCATAGGCGCCCTGGTTGATCCTGTCGCCGTTGTCCTCGGGCTCGTCGCCCACCGGATCGTCCGGGTCGCCGGCGTCGATGCTCGGGGAGCTCGGCTGGAGATGAACGTCGTCGTAGTTCGACACGAACTGCGGATCGAACGAGATGTCCCCCACGCCCGCCGAACAGTTCTGATAGTTCTCACGGTTGTTCCAGACGTTGTTCCAGGCGATGGTGAGGTTCTCCATATTCTTGTTCTGGCACTGGATACCCCATTTCCAGTAATCCCAGGCGTTGCTCACGATGATGTTGTTCTTGATCGTGACACCCTCGGAATCCTTGCTGATGAACACGCCCGAGGACTTGTTGTTTGCAATGGTGTTGTTGACGACCAGTGCGTTGTTAGACTTGTCGTCCACGGTCACGCCGATGACCGCCTGACGGACGATGCAGTGGTCGACCGTGGCTCCCGGTGTCTTCTTGAGAATGATGCCGTCGTTCCACATGCTGTCGATCGTGCAGCCGGAAATGGTGATGTTTTCGCAGTCGTCGGCGACAATGCCAGACCGTCCCTCACTGTCACCGCGGATCGTTACACCGATCACCTGCGAATCGAGGGACTTTTTCATGTAGACACCAGTGTGCTCGATACTGAGCGTCCCGCCGGAAACGAGGCAGCCGGTGGATTCATCGATGCTGATGGCATCGTCCCAGATCTTTTCCGTCGTGCAGTTCTCGATGGTCACGCCGCTGGACTTGTCGACCACCACGGCGTGGCGCGCCTTGTAAAAGGAGGAGTTGGACAGGTGCACGTTGGTGGAATTCTTGATTTCCAGATCGTCCTGCCATTCGGTGCCGATGTGAAGGTTTCGGAGGGTGGCGTTGGTGCATGTGTCGAGGTTCACGCCGTCCTTGAGCCCATTGTACTTGGGTGTCACCGCGCCGTCTATGACCAGGCCGTCGCTGTCCTTCACATAGATGCCCGACTGGCCGATGTCCTCGAGGGTCACATTGACGATGGTGAGATTGTCGGCCTTTTCGGCATAGATGCCGTTCTTGTCGATCCAGTTTTTCGCGGCAATGCCTTCGATCCGCACGTTCGCGGCGTCATCGACCACGATGCCGTTGTGCTTCGCGTTGAACACGGTGAAATTCTGAAGCGTGACCCCGTCGGCGGTGATCTCGAGGCAATAGCTCTTCCAGTCCGCGTCCAGGCGCGCTTCGACACCGTCCGCCGTCCTGAGCGTGACATCGGCCTTGTCGATGGTGATCGTACGGGATTCATATCTCTTCGATGTTCTGAACTCCAGTATCTGACCCGCTGCCACCGCATCGACCGCATCTTCGAGGTTGTCATAGCCCGCACCCGTGGTGACATTGACGATGTCGGCGTTGACCACCGGCACCACGATGGTGAAGGGCGGATCGCTGGTGTCGCTGACACCGGCGTCGGCGGATGATGAGACCCTGATGCGTGCGGATGTCGTGGAGACCGCGGGAATGGTCCAGTTGTAGGGACCGTCCTGGGCGCCCACGCTTGAGGCGATCCGTGTCCACGAGGAGCCGTTGTCCGATGAGAAATCGATGTTGACCGCGTTCACATTCTGCGCCGTCCAGTTGATCGGGAGGGTCTGGCCCGCCTCGATGGAACCGCCGCCGTCGGGCACCGTGAGAATCAGCACGGGCTGCGGCCGCTGGATGGTGAAGCCGTTCTGCATCGCGGACTGTACGGCCTGGTCGGCCTCGGACACCACCCTGATGAGGCAGGTGTTCGAATCGATCTCCGGCGCCGTCCACGAATACGAACCCGAACCGGCGTCCACGCCCGTCGCGATATCAGACCATGAGCCGCCGCCGTTCGACGAGAACTGAATGACCACCGTCGCGACATTCCCTGAGGTCCAGCCGATGGCTATCGACTGACCGCTGGTGTATGTCCCTCCGCCGCCGGGAGCGGTGAGGGCCAGTGAGGGCTGCGGCTGATCGTCGCCACCGCCGTTGCCATTGCCATTGCCGTTGCCGTTGTTTCCATTATTATCGTCATCGTCCGAGTCGTCGTCATCATCATCACCTTCATCGTCTTCGTCTACATCATCGTCATCGTCTTGATCTTCTTCGTCACCTTCATCCGAATCATCGTCATCGTCCGAATCGTCTTCATCTTCATCTACGTCATCTTCATCGTCTGAGTCATCATCATCACCTTCATCATCTACGTCGTCTTCATCGTCATCTTCATCGTCTGAATCGTCATCATCCGAGTCATCATCGTCCGAGTCATCATCATCATCATCTGAGTCGTCGTCATCATCTGAATCGTCTTCGTCTTCGTCTTGATCATCACCTTCATCATTTACGTCGTCTTCATCGTCTACATCGTCACCTTCGTCTTCATCTTCATCGTCACCTTCGTCATTTACGTCGTCTTCATCGTCTACATCATCACCTTCGTCACCTTCGTCACCTTCATCATCATCTGAATCGTCTTCATCTACGTCATCTTCGTCACCTTCATCATCTTCATCGTCATCTTCATCTTCATCTTCGTCTTCATCTTCGTCTTCGTCTTCATCCGAATCATTATCATCGTCCGAATCGTCTTCATCATCTACGTCGTCTTCATCATCTACGTCGTCTTCATCGTCACTTTCGTCTACATCACCTTCGTCACCTTCATCATTTACGTCGTCTTCATCGTCTACATCATCACCTTCGTCACCTTCATCCGAGTCATCATCATCATCTGAGTCATCATCATCATCTGAGTCATCATCATCATCTGAATCGTCTTCATCCGAATCATCGTCATCGTCCGAATCGTCTTCATCTTCATCTTCATCTACGTCATCTTCGTCACCTTCATCATCTTCATCTTCATCTTCATCGTCTGAATCATTATCATCGGTATCGTCGTCAGAATCGTCATCAGACGTGCCATCGTCACTATCACCGCCAGTGCCGTCATCTGTTCCATCGTCATCTGACGTACCATCATCGGAAGTGCCGTCATCCGTGGTTCCGGTACCGTCCGTGACACCGCTGTCGGCATTGGCGTTACCGTCCCCCTCCACGGCGGCTTTGGCGATCGTGAATGTCCCGCCGGGGTCCTGGGAAGCGGGGGTCGTCTGGGCGACGGCAGTGGAAATGCCGAGCAGCATTCCCACGAGAAGAATCATGAACGATGCAAGAACGATTTTTTTCATGGCAGTTGTCCGTGTATGGAGGAGTGTCGTTTCACTATCTGATGATGAAAAAACCAGTATATCGAGCCCATGTTTTACCGTGATAATATAATAAAAATATGACTCCGGGGAAAGACCGCTTATTTCTCCCGGCTGCGAACCACCATTGCCGTCGGGGGAAAAGGACTTTTTCGTTTGACAATCATGTTGTTTATTCTATATTTGTTGAACGTTGGGAGGATGTTGGCGTTTCCGTTCCCTGTGCAGGTGGCCGGAAGGGACAACCCTCACATTCAGACGCATAATTGACAATATGCATCAATTTCATTGTTTTATATGTGATATGCATCACAAAAAGGGGCGATTTTTTTGGAGCGCACGAGTATTACACCGCCGGGGCGTGTTGTATCCATCGACGCCCTAAGAGGTTTCGACATGTTCTGGATCATCGGGGGCGGGTCGATTCTTTTGCGTTTTTTCTCGCTTTTCGACCATCCGCTCACGTCGGCGCTCGCCGGTCAGCTCCATCATTCGAGCTGGCACGGCTTCACGTTCGAGGACCTCATCTTTCCCCTGTTCCTGTTCATCGTGGGCCTGAGCATGCCCTTCGCCATCACCCGGCGGCTGTCCCGGGGGGATTCGCGGCGTGATCTCTACCTGCATATCCTGCAACGCACGCTCGTGCTTTTCGCCCTCGGGCTCGTATATAATGGAATCCTCAGGCTCGATTTCGATTCCATGCGCTGGGCGGGCGTTCTCCAGAGGATATCGATCTGCTATTTTTTCGCCGCCCTCATCGTGATGAACTTCTCCGTCAGGGGCCAGGCGGTCTGGGCGGGGGCGATTCTTCTTGCCTACTGGGCTGTCATGGCGCTCGTACCCGTTCCCGGCCACGGTGCGGGGAACATGACTCCCGAAGGCAATCTGGCGGGATACATCGACCGCCTGCTCCTGCCGGGCCGGTTCTGCTGCTACCGGTTCGGGGACAACGAGGGCATACTGAGCACCGTACCCGCCGTCGCGACCGTCCTCCTGGGCGTGATGACCGGCCACTGGATCAGGTCGCCCTTCCCCGGTACGAAAAAGACCCTCGGCATGCTCACCGCGGGAGCAGCCTTTCTTCTTGCCGCGCTTCTCTGGGACCTGTTGTTCCCCATCAACAAGCTGATCTGGTCCGGTTCGTACGTGCTCTTCGCCGGCGGATGGAGCCTCATACTGTTCGCCGGGTTCTTCTGGATCGTGGACGTCCGGGGCAGGAGCGCCTGGGTGTTCCCCTTCGTGGTGATCGGCCTCAATCCCATCACCATCTATGTCGCGCAGGGGCTGTTCGATTTCGGGATGTTCGCCGAGCCCTTCGTTGTCGGCTTCATCGACCGCCTGGGAGACGTCAGGCCGCTTTTCCTGTCCGCCTGCAATCTGTCCGCCAAATGGCTGTTCCTCTATTTCCTCTACCGGCAGAAGATATTTCTGAAAGCCTGAAAACCACTGCTCCCGACAAGGGACTCTCCGTACCGAAGACACCCGGCAGGAGCCATGCACATTCCGGAGCGTTGTTTCGACGGTCATTCCCATGTCCTTTCGCCACATTTCATCCGCCGTCATGGGCCACACTGCTGATTGCGCGAGTGGATAAAAAATAGCTGGCAACCCCCCGAAAAACCATCGGACAATACACATAAATTATTATATAATATGGCATTACATCAACAATATAAGCAAAAAAGATTCTTTGAACAATTGATAATACCGCAATTAACCGTTGCTGGCGGCGAGGTAAGAATGACGATTGAC
>CAYNWJ010000237.1:5840-6597 GCA_964400815.1 uncultured bacterium | reverse complement strand
GTCTGCTCGGCGACGATTTCAGGTGGATCAGCCCCCAGTTTTTCGAGAACACCTAGCGTGACCCCCAGGGCCGTCAGATGTTCGACGAGGGTCTGGACAAGGAATTCCACGGTGTGGCCGGGCCCTTTGCCGACTGCGAGGATGCCGCCGCCGTGGAGGATTATCCCTGGCCGGACATGGACCTTCTGGATTTCACCGACTGCATCGCCCGCCTCGAGAGCGCGGGAGATGTCTACCGGGCCGGCGGATTCTGGACGTGTTTCTACCACAATGTCATGGACCTCTTCGGCATGGAACAGTACATGACGAAGATGTACACCCACCCCGGCGTCGTGCACGCGGTAACCGACAAGGTCTGCGAAATCTACTACGAGGCCAATGAACGCTTCTTCCAAGAGGCGGGAGACCTGGTGGACGGTTTCTTCTTCGGCAACGATTTCGGGACCCAGCTCAGCCTGATCATGGGACCGGCGCATTTCGACGAGTTCATCATGCCCTGGTTCAGACGGTTCACCGGGCAGGGGCACCGGTACGGCCACCAGGTCATTCTGCACTCCTGCGGCGCCATTCACATGGTCATCGACCGCCTGATCGAGGCGGGAGTGGACTGTCTCCATCCCCTCCAGGCCCTGGCCGCGGACATGGACGCGGAAACCCTCGCGCGCGATTTCAAGGACAGGATCGCCTTCATGGGCGGCATCGACACCCAGCGCCTTCTCATCGAGGGCGCCCCGGAACAGATCGCCGATGAGGTCCG
>CAYNWJ010000237.1:1772-5830 GCA_964400815.1 uncultured bacterium | reverse complement strand
GTCAAATCCATTCTCGGTCCGGCGCTCGTCGTGAGCCCCAGCCACGAGGCGATTCTCCCCAATGTCCCGCCCGAAAACGTCGAGGCCATGGCCCGCGCCGCGGTGGAGGAATGACACGTTCGAAGGCAGTGAAAGATATGAAGACGATGCGATTCGGCAGTACACTTGAATTGTGAAATTTTCGCGCACCTTCTTTCACATGGAGCACTGCAATGGGACAGTTTTCGGACGGCGACCCATTTTCCGAAGATCTTGTCCGGTTTTTGATCGACGCGGCGGGAGGTGCGGTGCTGATGATCGACGCCGGGGGAACGATCACCGATGCCGGCGGTGACATATCGGCCGTCATCGGACATCGGCCGGACGCATTGAAGAGAAAGCACATCTCCTCGCTCTTCCCTCACACCGCCGAAGCAGCCGCCGTCGGAGAGAAAATCGAAAAAGGTGATTCCATCCTGCGGGAATGCCACATGCTCGTGGATGAACGGGGACGCGAATTTCCCGCCCTCGTCTCGTGCCGGCGACTCGAACAAAACAAGAGCGCAATCACGATCCATACACGGCTTGCGGCCGATCCAGCTCCCGATGGAACACGCACTTCGACCGCCAACCGTTTCCACAGCATATTCAACGTCGCGGGCATCGCCCTCTTCGAGGAGGATTTCACCGAACTGCGGACCTATGTGGAGTCACTCGCTCGCAACGGCGTTCGCAACATGGAGGCATATTTCTCGGATCATCCCGATGCAATCGACCGCGCGGCGGACATGGTGAGTATACTGGACGTAAACGATGCGGCGGTCAGGCTGTACGGCGCGAAACACAAGCGCGAGCTCATCGGGTCGATACGTCCACTTTTGACCGATGGGGCACGGTCCGTGTTCGTCAGGAGCCTTCAGGCGATCGCCGACGGCGAACACTCTTTCACCGGCGAAAGCCTCCACCGCACACTCGACGGACGTGAAATCAACGTGCTCGTGCATTCGAGCATCCCGGGAGCGGATGACGAATATGACAAACTCGTAATCGGCATCACCGACATCACCGACCTCAGAAAAGCGGAAAACCACATATCTTCCATCGAACGCGAAACAGCGGCCCTCCTCGAACACATTCCCCAGTGCGTCTGCTATCTCGACACGGCCGGAAAAATCAAGCGTCTGAATCCCGCGGCTGAAAAGCACCTGGGACTGACCGGAGCGGAGCTTCACGATCTCAATTTCGCGGACCTGCCGATCGACGGAATCGACGAGCTCATGGTGACATTCCGCCGCGTGGTGGAAACGGGCGAACCGGTCACAAACAGCATTCTCTGCATGAACACGGCCCGGGGAGAAACATGGTGCTCGACCGACATGACACCCATCATCGAGAACGACTGCATCACCGGTGTGATCATCACAAGCCAGGACATAACCGCCCTGAAGGACCAGGAGGTACGCCTGAAAAAATCCATCGAGGAAAAGAGCGATCTTGTCAGGGAAATTCATCATCGGGTCAAGAACAACATGCAGGTCATCACCAGCCTGCTCATGCTCCAGGCCGACAAGACCGACGACGACAGCTTCAAGTCGATGACCCGCGAAACGATCAACCGCATCCGCTCCATGGGGCTGATCCACGCCCTGCTCTACCAGTCGAAATCGCTGTCGTCCATCGATTTCCAAGACTATATCCGCGAGCTTTCGACCAATTTGTTCTTTCTCTACGGCATCGACAGGGAGTGGATCGGCATCACCTTCGATGTCGATCCCATCCACCTGGAGATCGAAACCGCCATACCCTGCGGTCTCGTGATCAACGAACTCGTGTCGAACTGTCTCAAGCACGCCTTCCCGGGTGACAGGCGCGGCACGGTCACAATCTCCCTGTCGAAAGACGCGGAGGGTTTCGTACGGCTTACGGTATCGGACGACGGGGTGGGCATCGGCGGCGACATCGACTGGCGAAACCCGTCCACGCTGGGCCTCAGGATCATAATCCTGCTCACGGAGGGTCAGCTCGGCGGCAGGGTCGAGCTCGAACGCACCGGAGGAACGACCACCACCGTCACATTCCCCGAACTGAGATGAACACAACCATCAATCATGCAAGCACCGGAGGCGCCGTCATGCCCCGTCACACAACAGTAACGACCATTCTCGTCATCATCGCGCTTTTCATCGCAGGCCCCGCGCCGTGCCAGGAAGGTACGGTGCGTTCAGCTCCCGATGTGATCCCGCCGGCGACACCGGACATGCAGCGGGCCGGCTTCTGGACCGGGCGCATGCCGGAACCGGACCGTATGCTCCTGTCCGGGGCCGACATTGCCGCGCTGAACGAACGGAACAGCCGCCGCTCCCTCGTGCGGAGCGATGTCAGGGGCGGCGACGTCTCCTATGAAAACCTCGCCCAAAGGGGCTACCAGGGGCTCCAGGTCCACCGGGTCGATCCCCTCAGCCTCAATCCGGCGCCCGGCGACAGCGTGGGCAGCGGTATCGCGGCGGGAGCGTCCTTCGTCGAAAGACGGGACCTCTGGGACCGCCGGCACATTCCCTTCACCGACGGCATGAAACGTTCGATCATCGAATCCATGGATCAGGACGCCATCCCGGCCACGGTCACGCCCGAAACGGGGCTCATCGTCCGGCACACCCTCGTCAGGAGGGTGCCCTCGCATCTCGCGGCCTACGGCAGGCAGTACGACTGGCTCGACATGTTCCAGATCGGGGCCTTCGAGACGGGCACGCCGGTCGCGGTCTATCACCGCTCGCGGGACGGGGACTGGCTGTATGTGAAGGATTACTTTCTCTTCGGCTGGGTCCCCGCGGCGAACGTCGCCTTCGGAAGCGATGAGGAACTGCGGAAATTCGCCGAACCGGAACATTTCGTCGTGGCCCTGGCCCACAGGGTCCCCGTCTATTCGGCTGAATCGGCCGGGAACATCTGGCTCGCCGATATCTTCCAGGGAACGAAGCTGCCCCTCGAATCGAAGGACGATCCGGAGTTCGTCACGGCGCCCGTGCGTCGTCCCGACGGGAGCCTCGGAACCGCCCGTGGACGCTTGAAGGAGGACGCCGGTGTCCACGTCGGGTACCAGCCCTTCACCCGCCGGAACATCGTCGAAACCATCTTCCGGCTGATGGACCATCCCTATGGATGGGGGGATTCGGCACACGAGCGAGACTGCTGCGGGATCATCAGAACGGTGTTCAACACCTTCGGCATCTTCACCCCCCGGGCGCCGACACACCAGTTCCTCCACACGGACACCACCCTCATCTTCCCGGAGGACACGCCGAAGACGGAAAAGGAGCGTCTGCTCGGGTCATGCGCGCCGGGCAACACCCTCTGCGGCTTTGGCGGCCACATCATGCTCTATCTCGGGGAGGTGGACGGGAATCACTTCGTGGTGCACTCCAACGGGTACAGCTACCACGATCCCGACGGAACCGAACTGCGCGTGGCGCGGACGAGCGTCACCGACACCAACCTGGAAGGCGGCTCGGACATCGAACGCTTCACGCACGCGGCGGAGTACGGCAGGTAAAAGAAATATTCCGGAAGGGAATCAACAGGAGACATCATTCGACGCAACCCCCCGTTTTCCGGCACACGGATTCCCTCCGCCGGGTTTCATTGTCTGAACCGGGATTTTCAGGATTAATGGATGAACCGTGATTACAATCCTGTCAATCCTTTAATCCATTTAATCATGGTTCAAAATGCATTCGATCAATCATCCTCGGTTACATGTTGTTCCGACACGTATACAAGGATGCTTTTCTTGCATGAATGTGGATGCAACGCCATAATTTGTTGACCTTATGCGTATTCTTCGTTGGGTTCTCGGGGGATTGCCGGGAGACCTCATTCCAGGCTGTTCTCGAGGATGTTCTGGTAGTTCAGGATTCTCCGCACATACCGCACCGGTTCCGTTCCGCGCGCGTATCCGTGGCGCAGGTCCTTATAATATTTCCGGTTGGACAAGAGGGGCAGCACCTCGCGCACATCCTTCCACCGGGATGGGTCCTTTCCGAGGCCGCGGGCGAGTGTGCGGGCGTCCTTCATGTGGCCCA
>CAYNWJ010000237.1:0-1762 GCA_964400815.1 uncultured bacterium | reverse complement strand
CGACATTGTATGCGGCCAGGGCGAACCGAAGCCGATCCTCCCCGTGGACATCATCCGGCGTCATGCGTATCATCCGGTCCAGATAACGGGCCCCTCCCATGATGCTCTGGCGGGGGTCCATGCGGTTCGTGACACCCACGGTTTTCGCGGTGATGAGGGTCAGCATCATGATCCCGCGCACACCGGTCGGGCTCTTCGCCCGGGGATTCCAGTGCGATTCCTGATATGCCTGTGACGCCAGGAGGGTCCAGGTGAAAGGATACGCTTCAGCGGCCTCCTCGAACCAGTCTCGATAGCGCGGGAGATGACTTTCGATACGCCGATGATATTTCCTGATATCCACAAAATCGTAAATCTCCACCATGCTGTAATACCTGTCACGGATACGGGCCAGTCCGCCCTCCTCCTCGAAGGTATCGAACCATTGTTCCATGACCGGACCGAGATGCCGCATATCCGGATTCAGGACCCAGGCAAGCTGCTGTTCCTCGCTAATGGGAGGACCTGACCGGAGCCCCGGATAATACCGGCGGTTGATGGCAATGATATTCTGGTCCGCGATGGTGCAGTCGATACGGCCTTCCCAGACGTCGTTTATGAGCTGTTCGGTGCTCAGGGAATCCGTTGTCTCCCAGACCAGGGAAGGATGGTCCTCCTTCAGTTCCGCGAGACGCTGGTCATAACTGCTTCCGGCATTGACAACCACCCGATAATCGGCGAGCTCCTCCGGATTTTCGGGATGGGGGCTTCCGCGCCGATAGACCACGTGCTGCTGTACGGCAAAATAGTCGGGACCGAACGCGTACCGTTCTTCACGTTTCGATGTCCGGGTTATGGCACCCGACGCGAGGTCTCCCTCCCCCCGATCGATGGCATCGAGCAATTCCGCGACACTGCCGTATATCTTGATCTCGAGATCAACCCCGAGATACTCCGCGAATGCCGACATCAGATCGTATTCGAAACCTTTCGGCTCCACGGGTCCTTCGTAGTAAATGGTGGGTGTGTTCCGTGTGAGGACCACGAGCTTTCCGCGTTTACGGATCGTGTTCAGCGCATCCTCGGGCTCACGTTCGCAGGAAACGGAGATGAGCGCAAGAAAAACGCACTGAAACAAAAGGAAAACGACCGGCCGGATCACAAGCCGCAGGGTTTCCCCGGCCTCACATCCTTTTCGTTTCATAACCCCGGTCCCCCTCCACCGGGTCCTGCGTCCCGGCTGTTCATATGTGTGGATTTCGATCCTCAGCCTCAAACGGTCCGCCAGTGTTCCGGGACCGGTCAGGCCTCCGTGCCAGGAGCGCCATCCTCCAGCGATTCCCCCCGCTCCGTTTCGAGGCCGGCCCGGATGAGCTCGTCGATATCGCCCGTCCCCGTTTCGAGCTGATGTTCATAGGCCGCGGTCAGTATCCGGCTGAACCGGGGGCCCGGTTCGAATCCCTGCTCGATCAGATGCCGGCCCTTGAGCACGGGTTCGATGGGCGTTTCCCCGAATTCGGCCGCATACAGGAACGCCGTATCAGACGGTTGATGGGGATCATCCATGCCATCCGCCGATCTTCCCGCGTGATCGCACCGGGAGACCCAGCCGAGCACATCGAGCCGCAGCCGGTTGTGAAGCCTGCGCCATGCGGGCTTTCGGGCGTTGTCCTTCACGAGAAGCCAGGGATGCATGTGCTCCCGTACGATGGCCTCAACCCTGCCGGCAAGCACCCTGTCACGGGTCATGCGGCGGATAAAACGACGCGACAGGTCGGCGCCG
>CAYNWJ010000236.1:0-6615 GCA_964400815.1 uncultured bacterium | reverse complement strand
GGTGTGCGATCAGGCCGCTCCAGAATCCATCCGTCAATCACATCCACTTCAACGTAGATTCCCAATTCACGTGCCTTACCGAGCACGCTGTGGATATGCCGCCAGAAAGCCGGGTTCCACTGGTCGAGGTTTTGACGATGATCGCCGGCATCCGCATACGGCAATTCGTGTGGTTCGTCCGTCTGACCAAGAGCATAGGCGAAGGGACCCATTCGTATGGTTGTGTAATTGGCGTCATGAGCGGCAAGTTTTTCAAGAACTGGAATGGAGACGTACGGCCAGCCGGAGTTGGGCGTGTTACAGCAGGTGATGGCTCCCAAAAGAAACACACGGTTGTCGTTGTTGTCATAAAAATGTGGATCATTGGGGCGTGTATGTAAAGGCCCATTGGCGGCTCCAACACTCGTGGGACTGTATTCTCCGCCATCTGTCCGGCTGTGTGGCAGGTCACTGCATCCTTCGAGGCAGAGCATGAGACAAAAGAAAAAAGCGAGACATTCATGTTTCGTCATGGCATGTTTCCTTTGTGTATCCTTGTATCATTCTCCCGGGCAACCGGCACACATCAGTCCAGGGCTTGGACCCTTTTTCCCCTCACACCCCCGCCAGCCGCATCACGATGAACACCACCAGTCCCGCGGTGGCGCCCAGGTACAGTCTGCGGATATGGCCCCGGCCCTCCTCCCCTTTCGACCGCACGAGACCAAACGCCGAATATCCGATGGCCCCGTCCATGACGAGAACGGGCGCGAGATAGAGGAGCGTGAACCATCCGAGGAGGAACGGGACGAACGAGAGCATGATGACGAGGGTGAAGATGGCGAAGCTTGTTCGCAGGGCGGCGCGCCTGCCGTAGAGGATCGCCAGGGATCGGGAGCCGATGAGACGGTCGCCCTCAGCGTCCATGGCGTCGGCGGCGATCTCCTCGCCCAGGTCGACGAGCGCGGCGATGAGCCCGAAGAAGCAGGCGGCGGGACTGAACGGAAGGCCCACCGAAATGCCGCCGTAGACGAATGTCATGCCCACGGAGAAGCTCACCAGCACATTCCCGGGCAGGCCGCTCTTTTTGAAGAACCGGTTGTACAGGAAGCCGACGGCGGTCAGCACCGCCGCCACAACCGGCGCCGCGGGATGAAGCGCGAGGCTCAGGGAGAATCCTGCGGCGATGAGGCCGATGGAGAGGATCAGGGCCTCGGCGGGTGTGACGGCGCCGGAGGGGATGGGACGGTGCGGGGCGTTGATACGGTCGGTCTCCACGTCGATGATATCGTTCAGCACCAGTATGGAGGCGGAAATGCAGAAGATGGACACGAACGCGGCGAGGGTGACCGGAAGCGGCGCCAACCCGCCCAACGCCAGCATCTGCCCCATGACCACGCACACGCCGGCGGAAACGGGCAGGTCGACACGCATCAGAGCGAACAATCCTCGGATCTTTTTCATAGGCATATGTCGTGACCGCCCGTGTATTGGCACCATACCGGTTGCCTAATATTGCTTGACCCTGTATCTTCTGCAAGCATTTTTTGGGACGAGTGCTGTCGTCTCCCCTCGCAACCTCAGAACTCATCCCCCGGCCCCTTCTCTTAAGTCTTTAAGTGAAGTGGAGTTGTGCGCCCGAGAGTTCCTCTCCCTCCTCTTTCGCGGCGGGAGAGGGGGATGTCACGAATGTGACAGGGGGTGAGTGCCCCCCCTCCCCCTTTTTCCCTTGCTTCCGCGGACGCGAGCGCGCATACTAACAGAACTCACACACGACCGATCACAACCTTTCCACCGGAGGCACCGTGAACTTCACCATTCTCGACTGGAGCATCATCGTCGTGTACCTTGCCTTCACGTTCGGCATCGGGCTGTACGCGAAGCGCTTCGTGTCCGGTCTCTCGGGCTATATCGTGGCCGGACGGAGCCTGAAGGTCGGGGTCTGCACGGCGGGCATGATCGCCACCGAACTCGGTACGGTCACCATCATGTACATGGGCGACGGCGGTTACCGCAACGGTTTCGCGGCCCTGGTCCTGGGCATCATCATGGTCATCGTCTATTACGCTGTCGGCCGCACGGGCTTCATCATCGAGGGCCTCCGGGCGCTCCGCGTGATGACCGTGCCCGAGTTCTACGATCTCAAGTACAGCCGTCCCCTGCGCATTCTCGGCGGCGCCATCCTGTTCATCGGCGGTGTTCTGAACATGGGCGTGTTCCTGAAGCTGGACGGCGTGTTCTTCGGCTATGCCATGGGCTTCGGGGAGAACGCGGTCTCCATCATCATGGTGCTGATGCTCGTGCTCGTCATCCTCTACACCATCTTCGGCGGCATGATGAGCGTGGTGATCACCTCCTATCTCCAGTATGCGGTGATCTCGGTGAGCATGCTGGTGGTCACGATCTTCGCCTTCAGGGCGGTGAGCATCGAGCAGATCGCCGAGGCGGTGTCGCACAATTACGGTTCCGGGGGGTTCAATCCCTTCACCAACGGCGACCTGGGCTGGGTGTTCATCGTCTGGATGCTCCTGACCAATTTCGCCGCCGCGGCGCTCTGGCAGCCGGGGACCTCCCGCGCCCTCTCGGCGGAGAGCCCGGAGACCGGCAAGCGGGTCTACGCCATCGCCAGTCTCACCTTCGCGGGCCGCGCCATGATTCCCATGATGTGGGGTGTGATCGCCCTCGTCATGTTCCCCGGCCTCACCGAGGGCAACGCCATCATGACAGCCATGCCCCGCATGCTCGGCGCGGTGCTTCCCACCGGCATCATCGGCATCCTCATCGCGGGCATGCTCGCGGCGTCCATGTCCACCTACGCCTCCTATCTGCTGGCCTGGGCCTCGGTCATCACCCGCGATGTCATCTGGGCCCTCACGAAGGAGACCCTCTCCGAGAAGACCCTCATTATCCTCACCCGCTTCTGGGTGGGCGCCGTGGGCATCTTCCTGCTCGTCTTCGGCCTGCTCTACAAGATCCCGACATCGTCCCTCAAGTACATCTACATCACCGGCAACATGTACACCGCCGGGGCGATCTCGGCCGTGGGCTTCGGCCTCTACTGGAAGAAGGCGAACAACGTGGGCGCCTATTTCGCCCTCCTGGCCGGCGCGGTCACCCCCATGGCCTTCCTGCTTCTGGCCAACGTGGCGGACGCCCTGCCGCCGGTCATACGCTGGGTCGCGGACCCGAACGTGTCCGGCTTCCTGTCATTCGGCATCGGCGCGGTCGGCATGGTCGCCGGCTCCCTCCTCACCCAGAAGATCTGCCCGCCGAAGGACCTGGCGCCCTATTTCGAAAAAGGAGACTGATCCATGGACCCCATGACCTCGACCTATATCTGGCTCGCCATTTTCGGCTTCTCCTCCTTCGTGTTCTTCGCCATCGCCGTGTGGGTGATCATCCGCGGCGGTAAGGATGTCCTTGAGATTTTCCGCATGAGCGACCGCGAGGTGGAGAAGCTGAAATAGGGGGCTGCCTTTTCATCGTAACCTCATAACTCATCCCCCGGCCCCTTCTCTTTCGCGCGGGAGAGGGGGATGTCACGAATGTGACAGGGGGTGAGTGCTTTGCAACCCCTCCCCCGCCATTAAAATAACCCTTTACAATTTCACTCCGCCGGTGTATCCTATCATGGCGATAAATTGTCATTGCATGGCATACACATGCGCACATCACACAATTTTGCAAAGGCGGGCGGCATGAAACGGTTTCTGTGTATGTTTCTGGTATTTCTCATGATGGTAGCGGTCGCCGGGTGCATCACGAGCGACGATGACGAAAAGAAGACCGACGATACGGCGAACGGCGACGACGGGGGCGGCGGAAATGGCAGCGGTTCGGGCGCCCTCGTGGCGGCTGACTATGTACCCCTCGTGACGGGCGCGGAGTGGCAGTCGCGGTCCGAGGACGGGGGATTCACATACACGACCGACTCCTCCATCACCGGCACCAAGGATTTCGACGGGAAGACCTACCACGTGATGGTGGAGGACGGTTCGGAGGAGAGCTACCTGCGCATCGCCAATAATGTGGTCTACATGTACGCCGACGCCCAGTTCTTCGCCAAGCCGGCCGCGGGAGCCCAGCCGTCGGTGGGCCGGCGCGCGCTCCGGTCCCAGTTCCGGACCGGGATCGAGATACCCTTCTTCGATTTCAGCAGGGCCGAGGGGCAGACATGGAAGGCCTATTCGGACGAGGTGACCGAACTGGGGAGCACGGTCTCCATATCGCTCACCGGAAAGTACCGCGGCGTGCAGAACGTGACCGTTCCCGCCGGGACCTTCGCCGAATGCCCCGTTTTCGAGATGGTCATCCAGTCCTCCTACACATCGTCCTATCAGGGCCAGACCTTTTCGGGCACCTACAGCGAGACCCTGGTCACCTGGCTCGGAAAGGGCGCCGGCCCCGTAAAATCGACATCCTCCTACCGTGACGACAGCGGGGGCGAGGTCTACGAGAGCAGCGATACCACCGAGCTGACCTGGTACACCATCCCCGGCGGGGCGAGCGGCGGCACGAAGGTGGATGACAGCGGCGGGAATGGCGGCGGAGGGGGTGACGACAACGGCGGCGGAACGGACGGCACCGGCATCGGCACCGGCCAGTACAGCGTGACGGGCCGCGTGGTCGACCAGTCGGGCGCGGGCATCGCGGGCATCACCGTCACCATCTTCGACGAGTACAAGGAGGAAAAGGTCACGACCAACGCCCAGGGGTACTACACCTTCACCAACATCGCCAGCGGTTCGTACGGCCTCTATTGCGACGAGACGGACGCCTACGGGTTCTCGCCCTGGATCGGCCATGTGGACGTTGAGGGCAAGGACGCCGCGCCTCTCGAGGAGTTCGTGGGCTCGCCGCCCGACGACGAGTGAGGCACGGCGCGCATGGACGGCGGCGCATGATCGTCACTGTCAGGAAAGACCGGAACCCTCCGCGCCATACGGGGGGTTCCGTGTTTTCAGGAGTGACGGCCTTCCCGTCTCACCCGCCGATGTCGGCCGTCCCGCCCGCGAGTATGAGCTGATGAATGGTGTCGGCCACGATGTCGGCGGCCGGACGGTCGTAATTGGAGAGCACCGCCACGGTGAAGCCCAGGTCCCGGTATATCCTGAACACCGCGCTCACGCCCATGCCGTTCCCCGCGTGCTCGACCGTCCTGCCAACCTCGCCGTCGAAAACGAAGAAACCGTACCCGTAATGCGGCGCACCGGTCTCCGGTTTCGGGGTGACCGCCTCCTCCGTCATTGCCGGCCCGAGCAACTCATGGGACATGAGGGCGCGGGCGAAACGAGCGAGATCATCCACCGTGGAATATCCTCCACCGGAAGGCCCGCCGCGCATGACCCGGTTCTGCGTGAAGGGACCGCGCTCGATCGAATCCACACGGGGATCGCGCATGCAGGGTTCGGCGCGGTCATCCAGGGGCGCGTCCTTGTCCCAAAAGCCGGTGTCGTCCATGCCCGCCGGCTCGAACACGTGTTCCCGCACATAGTCATAATAGGATTCCCCGGCCACATGCCCGATCATCACGCCGAGCAGGTGCATGCCGGTGTTGCTGTAGCTGAAGCGTTCGCCGGGCGGAAAGGAGGGCTGTTCCCCGGCGATCAGCTCACGGTAGTCGTCGATGCCGCGATAGACCGCCGGTTCCTTCGACTGGTAGAGGCGGCGGAAATAGCTTCCGAATCCGGCGGTATGGGTCAGCAGGTGGCGGATGGTGATGCGCTCACCCGCCCCGGGGTCGATCCAGCCGGGTGGCAGATCCTTCCCCACCGGATCGTCGAGGGACACGGCACCGTCCTCCACGAGCCGGGCAACCGCCACCCCGGTGAACATCTTCCCCACCGAGGCGATGTTGAACTTCGTGCCGGGCCTGTTGGGCGCTCCCGCGTCCCTGTCGGCCATGCCGAACGCCCCGCGGTACAGGGGACGGCCGTCCTTTTCCACGAGGACCGAACCGGAGAACTCGTCGTCCTCCACGAGCCGGGCCATCACACGGTCCATCGCGTCAACGAACCCGGCGGCGCTTCCGGCTGCGGGAGCGGAAACGTCCTCCGGGGGCGTGGACGGCCGCATGGCACAGAGACCGTTGATACGGGGCGGCCCGTCCATCGACAACGGCGCCGAGAGGTCGCACCACACGCCGGTGAGGCGGTTGCGCACCTTGACGGCGGCTCCCTGTCCCCCCGCGGTCACGTCACCGCCGATGTCATACCCCAGCCCCCCGGTGCGGTAGAAGAAGGCCAGGTTCATGGTGACCAGGTGCGCCATGGGGATGCGCTCCGCGACGGCCGGATCGGCGTTGGCCTCGAGGAAGGCCCGCACTGCCGGACGCTCCCCCGTGTTGAGCGCCTCGACATAGCCGCGGACGAGGGCCGATGCTTCGGGCCGCGCCTCCTCCGCGTTCGCCGCCCGCGAAACCGGGACCAGGAAAACAAGCATCAGCGCCGCAGCGGTCAGCGCCGCGTTCGTCAGTGTCAGGTCATGCCGCATCTTCATGCACTTCATGGTTCTCTCCCGTGTGTGTGGTGTGAACGATGTGATATACCGATAGACGGGAGAAGGCGGGGGATTATTTCAGAACCCGCGGATTTCACCGTAAAAAATCGGGTAGGAGGCGGGGTCACCCCCGCCGTC
>CAYNWJ010000235.1:0-6630 GCA_964400815.1 uncultured bacterium | reverse complement strand
CTTTTGGCAAGCATTGCGGGTTTCCCGGCATACCCACCGCTTCCGCCGCGCGCAATTCCGGCCCTGCGGCGCTCCGAAATTTTTTCTCCACTATAATGATATTCGACAGGCATACAGCAGCTTGAAATGGCTGCGCTCACCGCTTTCAGGCGACGACAGGTCGTATGAGGCGGTTTTTTCTTGGCGTGTGTACCCTGCGCCGACCGGTCGATTTCCAGCCCGGAATGTTTTATAGACCTCAATATCGATCCCTCTTTTCCTCATGGTTGACGGTCATACGCGTGAAACCTTCGGTCGAATCCGACCATCGGCGGGCAAGCGCCGGTTCTTTTGGACCGAAATCTTGTAATGACACGATTCGAGGATTCGTTCCCGTCTGTCATGTTCACCGGAAAATCCCGTGAACAGGGCGTCGAGGGGAATATTGGGGTGTCCGGCGCGGTTGGTATGGAATTTGTAATTATTGATAAGCGACACCAAAACAGGAGTACGGACAACACTGAACCACCGTCTCCACGTACCACTCGATTGCATCGAAAACATATGAAAGGATGGTTTTATGTCAGTCATCAAAACGATCGAAATTATAGCGCAGAGCGAAGACAGTTGGGAAGACGCCGCCCGCAATGCGGTGAAGGAAGTTTCCAGAACGGTAAACAACATCAAGTCCGTCTATATCCGCGAGTTCAAAGCCGATGTCTCGGATAACGGCATCACGAACTACATCGTGGACGCCAAAGTTTCATTTTTCGTCGATTCGAAGAAATAGGAGCGCTGGAAAGGCGTGTGAAATGCCGGAGATGAGCCGGTAAACCGGGCGATGATGGTCGGTGTTTCATGCGGTCTGCGACGGACTGTCGGTAATTCAGTGTGCCATGAAGGGAGTAATCATGAGAGAACAGATAGGAACAACGGCGGGACAGGTGTGGGACACGATAAACGAGTATGGCGAAATCAGCCTGACCACCCTGTACAAGGGTGTGCCCACCAGCCAGAGGAATGTTGCCATGGCGCTCGGCTGGCTGGCCAAGGAGGGCAAGCTCAAAAGCCGCAAGGAAGGCAATACGACATATATCTCTCTCGAATTGTAACGAACCATACACGGAATGAACCGGAACAACGAAAAGGATTGACCGATGTTTCTCGATCAGGGTGAAGTAGTGGCGTATGTGGTGGATGATCACGTATTATGCAGTGAATGTCGTGACGAATGGATCGATGATGACGGGGAATATGTGTCATTGACCCGCGAAAGCGCGTTCGATGTCATGTTCGATGAGTCACTGTTCTGTTCTGGCTGCGGTGAAATCATCGTCGACAGTGAAACGGTCAATTACTTCTGACGTGAAGCGGTTCGGAAGGATCGCAAGTGCTTCGGTTATAATCGCCGTAAACGCTTCCCCGTGTCGGGGATTCATGTAGGGACATGACTGTTCTGCCGGGCGATGAAATGTAACGATGGGCGGCGCCGGAAACGGCTGTCGCAAACAACAATACACCGGAATTCATGCAGTGGAGCCACCCATGACCGGCGAACAGGTTCCCTGTCACGTTCCGGGAATAATCAGCCCGCCCGGCGGATCTGCGAGAGTGGGGGTGGACTGACACGGCGCAGGGAGGGCACGCCGGAACCGATTGAAGCTGATGTGTCGAGGATGAGGAATTCCCGCGGCCAGGCCGGGAATGCGGATGTGATGACGATGAGGCCGTGGAACTGATGTTCCGGTGCCCCTTCCCGCTGTCGTGAAACAACAATGGAAATGAGTGCTTTGTGAGTATTGAAAAAAAGTCGGACACACCCGGAGAAACCTCGGAAGAAACTGTCAAGAAAGCTCCACAACCCTCTTTTCTCAGAATCCTCGTGTGGTTTTTTCTCATATGGTTCATCTCATCGGCGGTATTCCGTCTCATCAATGCACGGGACCGTATCGAACTGACTTACAGTGACTTCAAGCACCAGGTCAGGACGGGAAATGTCGAGAGGATCACCATAAAGGGCAGAACCATCACGGGGTCTTTCGAAGACGACTACCGTGCCCCCGCCGAGAGCGATGGAGACAGTGTCGCCTATCGGCATTTCACCTCGACCACACTCCCGTTCAACGACGAAACCCTCATGACACTGCTCGAAGACAACGATGTCGAGATCGATGCTGTGGAGGAGGGCGGTTCATGGCTTCCCTATGTTCTCATCCTCGCCCTGCCCTGGCTTCTGTTCATCGGCTATTCCATATATGCAAGTCGAAAGATGCAGGGGAGGATGCAGGGAATGTTCGGGCGCGGTGGTTTGTTCGGCGTGGGCAAATCGAAGGCGAAACGCTACCGTGAGTCGGATATCGAGATCGGGTACGACGATGTGGCAGGTCTGGAAAACGCGAAAAAGGACCTCAGCGAGATTGTAGATTATCTGAAAAAACCGGAAATGTTCAGGTCCCTCGGGGCCGAGATCCCCCGCGGCCTTCTTCTCATTGGTCCGCCCGGGACGGGCAAGACGCTTCTCTCGCGGGCCACGGCGGGAGAGGCCGATGTGCCCTTCTACAGCATCAGCGGTTCGGAATTCATCGAGATGTTCGTGGGAGTGGGGGCGTCGAGAGTGCGGGACATGTTCGCAAAGGCGAAGAAAAACGCGCCGGCGATCATTTTCATCGATGAAATCGACTCGGTGGGACGAGCGCGCGGCGCCGGCCTCGGGGGCGGCCATGATGAACGCGAGCAGACGTTGAATCAGATCCTGGCGGAAATGGACGGTTTCGAGCCGCACGAATCTGTTGTCGTGCTTGCCGCCACCAACCGTCCCGATGTGCTGGACCAGGCGCTGGTCCGTCCGGGACGATTCGACCGCCGTGTAACTCTTGAGCTTCCCTACCGTGATGCGCGGAAAAAGATCCTCTTGATTCACACGCGCAACGTTCCCCTCGGAGACGATGTTGATATCGACAGGTTGGCGGCCGCCACAGTCGGTCTTTCGGGAGCGGACCTGCATAATCTCGTGAATGAAGCGGCGTTGCTTGCCGGCCGTAAGGACAATGAAACCGTGAACGCCGAGAATTTCGACGAGGCGAGAGACAAGATTCTTCTCGGGTCCAGGCGGGAGGAGAAAATCGACAACAGGGAACGGAAGCTCATCGCCTATCACGAGGCGGGGCATGCCCTTCTGGCTGTCGTTCTTCCCCACAGCGACCCGCTTCGCAAGGTCACGATCATACCACGCGGCAGGTCCATGGGTTCCACCGAGCAGACCCCCGAGCGCGAGCGGCACAACTACACCATGTCCTGGCTGCGCGACCGCATTACCGTGGCCCTCGGCGGCCGGGCGGCTGAAAAGCTCATCTTCGGTGAATACACCAACGGCGCAGAACAGGACCTGAAGGAAGTCACGAAAATCGCCCGTAAAATGGTCTGCAACTGGGGCATGAGTGAAGCGATCGGACCGGTGGCCTTCCGCCGGGGCGAGGATCACCTGTTCCTGGGCCGCGAAATGACCCGCGAAAAAGATTTCAGCGAGCACACCGGCCGCATCATCGATGACGAGATACGCAGTCTGGTGACTGAGCTCGAAAAAAAGGCCCGCAGTGAAATCGGGAAACGGAACAATCAGCTCGACGCCCTCGCACAGGCGCTCCTCGTCAAGGAAACACTGGACAAATCCGAAATCGATGCGATATTGAAAGAACATGATGATTCTCCCCGTGAATCCCGGGAACTGCGGGATTCGAATCCGCAGATCGAATCATCGGCAGCAGGCAAACAATGACAAGGGAGGTATTATGGGAGCACTTTCGGGCAGAAAAATCGCCCTGTTCGTCGCAGACGTATACAATGATTTCGAGTTCTGGTACCCGTACTATCGCCTGAAGGAAGAGGGCGCGGATATCGTGGTCATCGGCCCCGGGAACGGAACCTTCGAAAGCAAGTACGGAATCCCGGCGAAAACGGACGCGGGAATTGACGATGTGAGCGCGGATGATTTCGACGGGCTCGTCATACCTGGAGGTTATGCGCCGGACCACATGCGGCGGCATTCCGCCATGGTTGCGTTCGTCAGGGAAATGAACGAAGCCAAAAAAACGATCGCCGCCATCTGTCATGCCGGGTGGATGCTTGCATCCGCCGACATACTGGATGGCCGGAGGGTGACGAGCTTTTTCGCCATAACCGACGACCTCGTCCACGCTGGAGCCGACTGGGTCGATGAAGAAGTCGTCGCCGACGGCAACCTCATCACCTCGCGCACACCCGACGACCTGCCCGCTTTCTGCCGGGCGATCATCGGCTCGATTTCAGGGAATTAGAAGGCGGTAATCGTTATTGACGGAAAGCAACCGTCACCGCTCACATATCAAACCACACACCTTACAGGGAGGAAGCATGGGTAAGCTTGGCAACCATATTCAGACAGCGGACTGGAAAAACGAAAAACACGTGCCGGTCATCGAATGCGCGGACACCGTCGAAAAAGACACGGCGTTCGATGTCAAGGTGAGCCTCGGCAAGGAAGTGGCGCATCCGAACACCACCGAGCACCATATCAGGTGGATCACCGTTTATTTCCATCCCGAAGGCGACAAGTTCAACTACGAGGTCGGTCATTTCGAGTTCAACGCGCATGGAGAATCGGCGGACGGTCCGAACGAAGGGCCGGTTTACACCGATCACCGTGTGACGACGTCGTTCCGCGTGGCCGGTCCCGGGACCATCCACGCCGTTTCGTTCTGCAACATTCACGGCCTCTGGGAATCTTCGAAGGATATCTCGGTGGGCTGACGTCGTGGAACGGTCCGGTTGCACCTGTTGACGGCGGCCGCATCGACGGGCCGCCGTTCATTTATTCGCTGTGATACTATCGGACAGAACAATATCAGTTATGGCATGAGAGAGGACGGGGTGAGTATGCATGAGTGAAATAAGACACTATGATGTATTCGTTATCGGCACCGGCCCGGCCGGCGCAACCGCCGCGGTCGAGCTCAGGAAGGCGGGACTCGACGTCGGCGTGGCGGAATACCGGGAATATGGTGGTACGTGTGCACTGAGGGGCTGCAATCCCAAGAAGGTGCTGAGCGGCGCCGCTGAGGCCGTCTACCGGTGCTCGGCGATGGAGGGCAAGGGAATAGATGGGGATACGGTCATCGACTGGTCGTCGCTCATCGCTCACAAGAACAGTCTCCTCGACGGCATACCCGGCTACACGCTCGAAAAATACCACGATCTCGGCATCGACACATATCACGGCGCCGCATCCTTTACCGGCCGCAGAGAGCTGACGGTCGGGGAATACCGTATCGGATTCGATTCCGCCGTCGTGGCGGCGGGGGCAGGGACCCGGCATCTGGGAGTGCCCGGCGAAAACCTCATGATCGACAGCACGACGCTCCTGGATACCGAATCATTGCCCGAACACGTTCTGTTCGCGGGCGGCGGGTACATCTCCTTCGAGTTCGCCCATGTTGCGCGCGCGGGCTCACGGGTCACGATCATCGAGGCCCTGGACCGTCCGCTGGTCCCGTTCGAACCACGTCTCGTCGACATGCTTCTGGACATATCCCGTGACGCCGGCATCGAGGTGCTGACAAACGCGCCCCTCCGTTCGGTGGAGAAAAACGACGATTCCCTCACCGTGAAGTTCGGCGAAGACGATGCCGTACGCGAACGTTCCGCCGGCCTCGTGGTTCTCGCTGCCGGAAGTACGGCCGCCACCGGCCTGCTGGGTCTCGACAGGGCGGGTGTCGAGTGCGATGACGGTGTGATCGTCGATGACGCCATGCGCAGCGTCTCCAATCCTCATGTCTATGCCGCGGGCGATGTTGTTTCCGGAACGCCCCGCCTGACACCGGTTGCCGAGATGGAAGCCCGGACAGCCATTGCGAACATCCTCTCTGGAGGCGCTGAAAGCTCCGACTATTCGGGCATCCCGGCCGTACTCTTCACCTCTCCGCCGCTGGGGGCGGCCGGCATCACGGGCAATGATGCGAAAGAAGAAACACCAAACGTACTCACCCATTTCGAGGATACCTCGAATTCGGGGGACACACTGCGTTTCGGCCTGCCCGGGTCCGGTTTTGCGATGTACACGGACGCCGGGGGCGGGTTTCTGCGTGGAGCGCACCTTCTGGGCCATGACGCGGACGAGCTCATCAATCTGTTCGCCATGCTGATACGCCTGAAGATACCCCTCGAAACGGCGCGTGACATGGTGTGGGCGTTTCCCACATTGGGATATTCCGTCACCTCGATGCTCGATCCGGACGAGTTTGTCGAATATTGAACCCCGTCCGGCATGAGCATGTATACGAAGCCTGAACAAAGGGAGGACGAACATGATCGTGGCACTCAAGGAAAACGTTTATAACGTGGGCGCGGTCGACTGGGGGATCAGGCATTTTCACGGACACGAGCTTTCCACCCACCGCGGAACCACCTACAACGCCTATCTCATTCTCGACGAGAAGAAGGTCCTGGTTGACACCGTCTGGCAGCCCTTCACCGATCAGTTGCTGGAAAACATATCGTCCCTGATCGATCCCGGCGAGCTCGACTACATCGTCGCCAATCACGCCGAACCGGACCATTCCGGCGCACTGGCAAGGGTCATGGAACGGGCAGGAAACGCACGGCTCGTGGTGTCGAAGC
>CAYNWJ010000234.1:0-6647 GCA_964400815.1 uncultured bacterium | reverse complement strand
GAAACGACCGATGAGCACCGACAAAGACAAACATTCGATAAAGGCCGGCGGAGACAACGACGCCAAAAAACCATCCAATTTCATCCGTGATATCATCGACGGGGACAACGAGACCGGCAAGTACGACGGCAGGGTGCACACCCGGTTTCCGCCCGAGCCCAACGGCTACCTTCACATCGGGCACGCGAAGTCCATCTGCCTGAATTTCGGCATCGCCCGCGATTACAAAGGCCTCTGCAACCTCCGGTTCGACGACACCAATCCCTGCAAGGAGGAGATGGAGTATGTCGAATCGATCCGCGAGGACGTGCGCTGGCTGGGCTTCGACTGGGACGACCGGGAGTTCTATGCCTCCGATTATTTCGAGCGGCTCTACGAATACGCCGTGGAGCTGATCCGCCGGGGAAAGGCCTATGTCTGTGAATTGAGCCCCGAGGAAATACGCGAGTACCGCGGGACCCTCACGGAGCCGGGCAGGGAAAGTCCCTGGCGTGACCGGAGCGTGGAGGAGAACCTGGACCTGTTCGAACGCATGCGCAGGGGCGGGTTCCCCAACGGCTCCCGGACACTCCGGGCAAGGATCGACATGGCGTCGCCCAATCTCAACATGCGCGACCCGGTGGTATACCGTATTCTCCACGCCTCCCACCACCGGACCGGAGACGACTGGTGCATCTATCCCATGTACGACTTCACCCACTGTCTTTCGGATTCCATCGAGGGCATCACCCATTCCATCTGCACGCTCGAGTTCGAGGATCACCGCCCGCTCTACGACTGGTTCCTCGACGAACTCGATGCCTACCACCCCCAGCAGATCGAGTTCGCCCGCCTCAATCTCAGTTATACGGTCATGAGCAAGCGCCGTCTCCTCGAACTGGTGCGGGAAAAACGGGTCTCCGGCTGGGACGATCCCCGCATGCCCACCATCAGAGGCATCCGGCGGCGCGGCTATCCCCCCGAGGCGATCCGGGCCTTCGCCGATCGCATCGGCGTCGCCAAGCGCGACAGCATGGTGGACATGGCCCTCCTCGAATATTATATCCGCGAGGTCCTCAACCGCACGGCGCCCCGGTTCATGGGCGTCCTCAAGCCCCTGAAGGTGGTCATCGAGAACTACCCCGAGGGACAGGTGGAGGAACTGGACGCCGTCAACAACCCCGAGGACCCCTCGGCCGGCACGCGGAAGGTGCCCTTCTCGCGGGAGCTCTATATCGAGCGCGACGATTTCATGGAAAATCCGCCGCGCAAGTTCTGGCGGCTGGCGCCGGGACGTGAGGTGCGTCTCCGCTATGGCTACTTCGTGACCTGCACCGGCGTGGTGAAGGACGACAACGGCGAGATCACCGAGCTGCGCTGCACCTACGACCCCGAGACGAGGGGCGGGGACGCTCCCGACGGCCGCAAGGTCAGGGTCACACTGCACTGGGTGTCCGCCGCTCATGCCGTCCCGGCCGAGGTCAGGCTCTACGACCGCCTGTTCACCGTCGAAAACCCCCTCGCGGAAGAGGGCGACTATCACGACTATCTCAATCCGGCCTCCCTCGAGGTCCTCACGGGCTGCATGCTCGAGCCTTCCCTCGCTCGCGCCGAACCGGGCGACCGCTGCCAGTTCGAGCGGCTCGGTTATTTCTGCGTGGATGACGACTCGAAGGAGGGAGCGCTGGTGTTCAACCGTACAGTGACCCTCAGGGACCAGTGGGAGAAGATCAAGAAAAAGGGGAAATAGGGTTGAATTGCTGACTCATCGCTCTTTTTCGGAATGCGAAGCAGGAGTCGATCCTCATGCTGACGAAAGTGATAACAAAAAATTTCAAGCGATTCGATCATGCGGAAATCGAGCTTGGGAATCCCGTTGTCTTCATCGGCCCGAACAATTCCGGAAAAACTTCGATATTACAGGCGTTGTCCCTGTGGGATATAGGCCTGAAAAAGTGGCTGGAGAACAAGAGGGGGAAATCTTCATCGCAGCGATCCGGCGTCACGATCAACAGAAATGCGCTCCTGTCGCTCCCCGTTCCGCAGGCAAACCAGTTGTGGAGGGAACTCCATGTCAGGAATGTTTCCCAGTCCGAATCGTCCCGCGTGACAAAGAACATACGGATCGACATAATCGTGGAGGGAGTTGATAACGGACATTCCTGGCAATGCGGCATGGAATTCGACTATGCAAATCCCGAGTCCCTGTATTGCAGGCCGTTACGATTATCGGAAGAATCCAACCCCGGGCGAATGACGATACCCGACGATGCAGGAACAACATCCATCGCCTTTCTCCCCCCCATGTCAGGTCTTTCATCGAATGAGGTTCGGCTAGATTCCGGTGCGATCAATGTCAGAATCGGTGAAGGAAGAACCGCCGAAGTATTGAGAAATCTCTGCCATATAATCCATGAAAATCATCCTGACAAATGGCAAGTTCTGCAATCCCATATTTATCAATTGTTTGTCTCCCGACTCGATGTTCCTCATTATATTCCCGAGCGTGGTGAGTTGACAATGGAGTATTCCGAAAACAATACCACACTCGACATTTCATCTTCGGGCAGGGGGCTCCAGCAAACACTTCTCCTGCTTTCATATATGTTGACGAATCCCAACTCGGTCATTCTTCTCGATGAACCTGACGCCCATCTTGAAATTCTTCGTCAACGCCAGATTTATCAGGTCCTGACCGATGTTTCGCGTGACAACAACAACCAGATCATCGCCGCGAGCCATTCCGAAGTGCTTCTGAACGAAGCCGCTGACCGCGATGTGGTAATCGCGTTCGTGGGCAAACCACACAGAATCGATGACCAGGGCAGCCAGCTGCTCAAATCCTTGCGGGAAATCGGATTCGAACATTACTACCAGGCTGAACTGACCGGCTGGGTGTTGTACCTCGAAGGATCGACTGACCTGGCGATATTGCGGGAGTTCGCGAAACTCCTGCAGCGTCGTGATGCGCTGGAAGCTCTCGACAGGCCGTTCGTTCATTATGTCGGCAATCAGCCGAACAAGGCTTTGGAACATTTTCACGGTTTGCGTGAAGCGGTAAAGGACCTCAGGGGTATTGCAGTGTTCGACAGGCTCGAACGGGGCCTGCCGGATACATTCCAAGGGAAAATCACCGGTTACACCTGGACAAAAAAAGAAATCGAAAATTATATCTGCTCCAGGGAAACCTTGTTGAATTTCGCACGCGACCTTGAACAGGCCGAATCACTGGGCCCCATATTCGAATCTGGTGTTGTGCAAAAACGTATCGATATCATGAACGAGTCCATCAAAGAGGTCGAGTCGGCGCTGCTGACACTCGAAAAAGGTTCGCCGTGGGAAGACGACATGAAAGTCAGTGACGATTTTTTGCCGCAGGTTTTCAGTAAGTTTTACAAAAAACTAAATTTACCCAATATCATGCTGAAAACGAACTTTCACAGGCTCGTCAGGTATCTTCAGCCTGAAACGATTGATCCTGAAATCAATACGGTTCTCGACCGAATAGTCGAGACGGCGAAAAGCGTCAATCGTTAAATCCCCGAGCATAAGGAGAAAAATGGCCACATATGATTCCGAACGCCTCCGATTCGCGCCCTCCCCAACCGGCGACCTCCATGTCGGCGGGGCCCGGGCGGCGCTGTTCAACTGGCTGTACGCCCGCAAAACCGGGGGGCGGTTCCTCCTCCGCATCGAGGACACCGACGCAGAGCGGTCGTCCGAGGCGGCGCTCGAATCCATCCTCGAAAGCCTCCGCTGGCTGGGCATGGACTGGGACGAGGATATCGTCTATCAGTCCCGGCGCGGCGCCATCCATCGCGAAGCGGTCGAAAAACTCCTGAACAGCGGCGCCGCCTACCGCTGCTTCTGCACGAAGGAGGAGCTGGAGGCCGATCGCGAGCGGGCGGTACGCGAAAAGCTCGACTACCACTATTCGGGCAGATGCAGCGCGCTCGGAGAGGAGGAGATCGACCGCAGGCTCGGGGAGGGAGCGCCCTTCACCGTCAGGTTCCGCGTTTCCGGCGGACGGACCGCGTGGACAGATTTGGTGCATGGCGATACCTCCTTCGACAACGGTGAATTCGGGGATTTCATCATCGCGCGGGAGGACGGCAGCCCCGTCTATCTTCTCGGTGTCGCGGTTGATGACGCCGACATGGGAATCACGCTGGTGATGCGCGGGGACGATCACATATCGAACACCCCGCGGCAGGTGATGCTCATGCAGGCCCTCGGAAGCGGCATCCCGCGCTTCGCCCATCTGCCGCAGGTGCTCGGCGAGGACAAGAAGAAGCTATCGAAGCGTCACGGCGCGGCGTCGGTGACGGAATACCGGCGCATGGGTTTTCTCCCGGAAGCGGTGGTGAATTTCCTGGCGCTCCTGGGCTGGAACCCGGGCGACGACCGCGAGAAGATGAGCGTCGACGAGTTGATCGAGGCGTTCTCCATCGAGAACATTTCGAAGAAGAGCAGCGTCTTCGACATGAAAAAGCTGGAATGGCTCAACGGCCGGTATCTGCACGAACTCCCTCCCGAAACCATCCTGAACCTGGTCGGTCCGACGTTCGTACTCGCGGGATATGTCACGGAGGCCGAACTTGACGGGAAGCGGGACTATCTTCTGGGCGTGGTGGCCCTGCTCCGTGAACGGTGCAGGCTCACAACCGAGTTCGCCGGGCAGGCGTCCTGGTTCTTCGAGGACCCGCGGGAATACGATGAAAAGGGCATGAAGAAGCATTTCAAGAACGTGGACGCCGCGGAACGCCTGGAAAAGCTCGCCGGCCGTTTCGAAGCGCTTGACGATTTCACGGAGGAGACGACCGAGGAGGCCACGCGCGCCCTCAGCGAGGAACTGGAGGTGGGCGCCGGGAAGCTGATCCATCCCACCCGTCTGGCGGTCACCGGAACGACCCGGGGGCCGGGGCTCTTCGAGCTTCTCACCCTCATCGGCAGGGAACGGGTCATCGAGCGCATGCGGAAGGCCGCGGCGTTCATACGGGCCGAATCCGAATAGCCGGAGCGGAACAGTCCGGAACCCGGCGAAGCATGAACAGCACCCGAAACGAAGAATCCCCCACACGGAGCGTGATGGGGGATTTTTCGTCAGCGGATCCACAACAAGGAAAAAGCAGGCATTGTCTGCCGCTCATCGCATCAAAGAACGAATGCCGTAACCATCTCCCTCATTCCGTGTCCCCGTCATACAGTCCGAAATAGAAGGTGCGCACTGTCTTCGCCGTGGTGTTGTAGTTCGCATGGAACGCCTTCCCGTCGGGAGGGACCATGTAGCAGTAACCCTTTTCCACTTTACGGACATGCTTGCCGAGCATGAACTCGAGTCCCGAATCGATCGTCGACCAGACCTCCTCCACACCCGGCCGGTGGGCATGGGGCTGTGCGAAGGAAAGAGGAGGAATCTCGACCATCGCGACATTCTGGAGCTGGGCGAGGCCGTCCTCACGTGTGAAAAGCAGATGGCTTTCGTATGTCCAGTGCGACCCGTGACGGATCGTCACCGTTTTTTCGTCCCGGACGCGTATTTCATTATTGGGTTTGAACCCGGCCGGAACATGTTCCGACACCAGGTACATTTCCAGGATGTCCTCATTCGCATTATCGATGACGAATTCCAGTCCGGCGGGAACAAGCGCGCACACACCGGGATACAGATCGTATGATTTCCCGCCGCCGCGAATGACAGCCCTGCCTGAAAGGACATAATAGATTTCCTGGGTATCTTCGAGTGTGATCGGCGCGGTCCTCTGATGGGCCATGATGCCTGCGCGGGTGAAGCGGTCGATATGATTGAGCACATCTCCGCGATTGACGGGAGCCGCCCCTTTTTCGGGATTTTTCGAAAGCATGTCACGCTCGATAAAGGAATGAACCGTATAAAAATAGTTCTCCCTGTACGACGAGATGTACATGTCGGGATCGGCCTCATCAGGTTTCGGACCGCCAAGATCGAGGTTGCCGTATTTGTAGGCGCCTTTGACCGTCGGACGGTTGTCCATGAGCCAGAACGTCCTGAGCGGTTTCGTGCCGAGGTTCATGTTCGAATGGGGAAAGGTCCCGGTCGGCGGTATCTTGTAGGCCGTTCCGGGGGGGAGATTGTAAAACTGTTTGCCGAGCAGAAGATGAAAATCACCCTCCACGACGAACCATATCTCCTCGACGCCCGGATTGTGCGAATGGGGCTGGCCGAGCATCATGGGGAAATACCACACGGGAGTCATGCCGGTTATGGTCGCGAGGCCGTCCTCCCTGCGGAATGTGGCGCCCCGTGTGCCGTGCGCCCAGTGCCCTCCGCCGTTGCCGAACGGCTGTTCGGTAAAATGCCTGACCAGCACATCCTCCCGCGGCGTGAAACCGTCGGGAACGGGTTCGACAATGACATACAGGACAAGCTCCCGGCCGGCCGTGTTTTCCAGGGTATACCCGGCATTCTCGGGGATGAGGATCATGGCGTCCTGCCCGAAGGTCTCACGCTGCGATCCGCTTTCTATCACACCGCTGCCGAACGCGACATACAGGATTTTCTGCATCCCCGACAGCTTTTCCGGTGACGTTTTGCCGTGTGGATCGAGGACCGCGTAATACAAGCCGTCGATCGAGGTCGCAAAATGGCCTTTTTCTTCGGGGAACAACGGATCATCGCCTTTCAAAGG
>CAYNWJ010000233.1:210-6659 GCA_964400815.1 uncultured bacterium | reverse complement strand
CCCCCTCTTTCGCGTGCGAGAGAGGGGGATGTCACGGAGTGACAGGGGGTGAGTGTTGCCTTTCTGCAAAAGCCCCCCTCGGACTCCGTCCGGTCCCCTGCTCTGAGGGGGACGACCGGACTGCCGGAGTTCGGCTACCTCCCCTCGAGAGGGGAAGTGGCATCGCAAGATGCCGGAGGGGTCTGCCATTACAGACTTCCTGTAAAGAGCCTCCCTCACTCCCCCACGAACTGGAGCACCAGTTTCCGCGAACGCCCGCGCACATCGAAATCGATGAAAATCACCTGCTGCCAGGTGCCGAGGGTGAGGGCCCCGTCCACGAAGGGGATCGATATCGACGGCCCCAGCAGGGTGGCCCGCAGGTGTGAATGGCCGTTGCCGTCGTGCCAGGTCATGTCGTGATGGTAGGATTTCGACGAGGGGACGAGCTTCTCCCACAGCTCCGGCATGTCCCTGATGAGGCCGGGCTCGTATTCCACCGTGGTGAGCGCGCCGGTGGCCCCGGGGACGAAGACGGTCAGGACGCCGTCGGCGAGACCGCTTTCCCCGAGGGCGCTGGTGAGGCCCGTGGTGATGTCGATGCTTTCGGCGTTTCCCGCCGTGGAGAGTTCGAGATGTTTCGTGACGACCGGCATGGGGCATTCCTTCCGTTTTTTATGGCGGCGGGGTGTGCCGCGGTTTTATTATAGATGGTACGTGAATTTTTCGGCAGCATGTGACACAATGTAACGGGAAAAATCGAACGATCACAGCATAAAAAAGAACACGAGGAGCCGCCATGCCGTTTTTCGATCTGCCCGAGGAGGAACTGAAACTGTACCGTCCGGAACGCGAGGAGCCGGAGGATTTCGAGACATTCTGGAAAACCACGCTTGACGAGGCGTACCGCCGTGACCTGAAACCGGTGTTCGAGAAGGTGGATTACGGTCTCTCGACGGTGGAGGTGTTCGATGTCACCTTCGCGGGGTACGGGGGTCAGGCGGTGAAGGGCTGGTTCCTCAAGCCGGCGGGCGCGGCGGGTCCCCTTCCCTGCGTGGTGGAGTTCATCGGGTACGGCGGCGGGCGCGGCAATCCCACCGACTGGCTGGTCTGGTCCTCCGCCGGGTACGCCCATTTCATCATGGACACACGGGGCCAGGGGAGCGCCTGGCTCCATGGCGACACGCCCGACCGCGAGCCCGGGGGATCGAGCCCGTCCTTCCCCGGCTTCATGACACGGGGCGTCTTCGATCCGGCGACCTATTACTACCGCAGGCTCTTCACCGACGCCGCCCGCGCGGTGGACGCCGCCCGTTCCCACGACGCCGTGGACGCGGAGCGAATCGCCCTTAGGGGGGTGAGCCAGGGCGGGGGAACTGCCATCGCCTGCGCGGGACTGAAGCCAACTATCGCCGCCCTCATGGCAAACGTTCCCTTCCTCTGCCACTACCGCCGCGCCACCGAAATCGCCGACAGGCCGCCCTACAACGAGATCGCCGCCTTCCTCCGTGTCCACCGGGACAGCGAAGACCGGGTCTTCCGCACCCTGTCCTATTTCGACGGGGTCAATTTCGCGCCCCGAGGCGCAGCGCCCGCCCTCTTCTCCGTGGCGCTCATGGACGAGACCTGCCCGCCGTCCACCGTCTTTGCGGCATACACTCATTATGGCGGCCCCAAGGAAATGCGCACCTGGCGGTACAACTTCCACGAGGGCGGCGGGACCTTCCAGATTCGTGAGGAGATCGGATTCTTGAGGAAGGTGTTCGGGGGGTGAGGGGATCAAAACTCATCCCCCGTCCCCTTCTCTTAAGTCTTTAAGAGAAGGGGTGTTATGTGTCAGAAAGTGTCATGAATCACGGCTCCCCCTCTTTCACTCGTGAGAGAGGGGGATGTCACATTCAGGAGAGAGGGGATGAGCGCCTGTCATCTCACTCCATAACCCCGAACGGCGCGTCCGCGTGGTTCAGCACGAACACCGACGGTTTCCCCTTGGCTCCGAGCTGGTTGACCGCCCGGACGCGGAGCCGGTTTTTGCCCGACTGGAGGAGCCAGGTCCACCGTTCGCCCGTAAGCGCCTTCCATCCGGTGTCGTCAACATCGATCTCGAAATGGCTGAAATTGGGCGTATAGGTCTCGAAGCGCAGGAACAGCCGGTCGTTGCCGAAGCCCGAGACGGCGTCCACGTGGACGAGGTTCAGGTCGGGCCAGATGTCCCGCGGGCGGTCGGTGTGCCATGAATACTGGCGTTTGGGCGGCGTGCGGTCGTCGTACCAGTTCACGTAGCCGTCCCAGGGCCACCAGGTGCGGCCGTGCATGACCGGGCGGGGGAAGGGCTTCTCGTACCAGTTGTTCCGGGGGATGACCCGCATGAACGCCGAGCAGTTGAACCCGGTGAGCACGGTGCCGGGATGATCGGTGAGGGAGCCGCGCTTGAGAGGGACTTCCTTGCCCTCGATGGGGGCCATCCACTCGATCAGGTCGTTCATCCAGTCGATGGGCCGGTCCGGGAAGTAGTAGTCGAGGAAGTAGCCGTGAATTTCCAGGAGGTCGAGGGGTTCCGCGGTGACCGGATCGTAGTTGTAGTGGTTCTCGTGATCGGCGTCGAGGAATATCCACTTGCCGTACTCGTCGTTCCACACCTCACAGACCTCGTGCCCGACCACGTTCACCAGCCGCGCCTGCCAGCCGTATGCCATGCACAGACCGGCGAGGGTGTTGTTGAACTGGATGCACATGCCCCCCCCGCCGGCGTACTCGGTGCGCTCGAGGATGCTCAGGGCGTCCCATCCCGGATATTCGGGCTCGGGATTCGAGTGCTTCCAGCGCTTCGTGACATAGTCGAGGAGGCGCACCTGGGCCTCGAACTCGGTGCGCGCACCGGCCACGACCTCGTCCAGGTTCTCACGCTCGCGTATCGCGGCGAACTCGGGACGGTCGGCCTTTTCCCATTCCCATTCGATTGAGGAATAGGCGATTGTGGGATTCTCCGCCCCGATGACGCGGATGTTGTCGTGGAGAGGGACCCGTTCGAGGAGCTCGGCGGTGACCCCGGCGGATTCGATCACCGGCGTTCTCAGGGGATTGTCGGTGGTGAGGACCGCGCGGAACTGGACATACCGGCGGTTGAGGTCGATGCCGCCGATCTCGAAGTCAACCCGTTCTCCCTCGCCGATCAGCCGGTAGGGCTCCCAGTCGTCTGCGAAGGGTCCCGGCGAAAGGCCGCGCCGGAAGTAGTATTCCACGTTCGTCCCCTCGGGAACGTCCGCACGGATCGAGAGCTTCATGGAGCGTATCTCCCGCAGGGGGACGATCAACGCGTCCGAATCACCCTTCCACAGGTCGATGACCGGGCTCGCCAGCCAGCCGGAGGAAACGTGGCGGTCGAAGCTGATGCGGACGGTGTATTCGGCGCGGGTGTTTCCGAGGGGGCCGAAGGGGCTCTCCTTCCAGGTCTCGCCGCCGTCCATGGACTTGAACGAGGTTTTGCCCACGTCCGCCGGATCGCCGCCGCCCTGGACGAACTCGTCGGCTCGTGCGATGTGCAGTTCCCAGCCCTCATCCTCGGAACCGGCCTCCGGACAGAAGAGCTCGATCACGTTTTCACCCTCGCGCAGCCATTCCACGGGGAACTCCTGCCAGCGGTAGACCTCGCGGACCTTCGAAAAATCCCAGGGGTCGATGCGGCTCTCGCGGCCGTTGACCGTGAACCGGAGCGGGTGCGCGGGCGTGTTGGGGTTCGTGAAGCCGTTGTAGACGAAGATCACCAGGAAGGCCTTCTCTGCGCGGGCGTCGTCGAGATGGAGGACCTTCCTGGCCCGGTTCTGTCCCCAGATGATGTCGGAATAGACGCCCTTTTCGCTCTTTCCCGCGCCGGGGGCGTCGTTCTCGGACAGGTCCATGTCGAACAGGCACACCCCGCCGGAGGGATGTTTCATGAGCATGTGCATGAAGCCGGTGTCGTAGGTGATTGCCGCGTCACCGCCCCATGACGTGGTGACCGTCTGTTGCGCGACGGCGGCGGGAATCGCGATGAACGCGACGATAGTGATGAGTGCGATGGATAAGCGCATGGATGCTCCTCGTAAGATGTATATGGTGACGGTTCGATGGTCCGGTGGATTCATTCCTGCTGAAAAGTAGGGAATTCGAACGCGGAAGGAAAGCCATATTTGGGGGTGAGCCCCCTGCGGAATGCATTTCGAGTTTTTCCCTTGTGTGCCATGCAGGAAGGCGTTATTCATGGAAAACCATACCGAAACCGAATGATGCACGTGACAACACCGGTTGAAGACACAGGGCGCCTCCATTCATGAACGAACGTAAAAAACACCTGGTGCGGGGCCTCGGCCTCGTCGCCTCCACGTCGATCGTCATTTGCTCCATCATCGGCACGGGGATATTTCTCAAGACGGCGGTGATGGCCCAGCTCGTGGGATCGCCCATGCTTGTGATGGCTGCATGGATTACGGCGGGCATGCTTTCGCTGGCGGGTGCGCTCACCTATGCCGAGCTGGGCGCCATGATGCCCCGTGCGGGCGGGGACTATGTCTACCTTGGAGCGGCATGGGGCGATCTGGTCGCCTTCCTCTACGGCTGGATGTACATCACAGTGGGGGCAGCGGGAGCGGCTGCGCTCGCCGTTGCCTTCGCCACATTTCTCGCGGCGGTGGCCCCCACGGACCAGGTGTGGGCGGAACGGGCCTTCACGCTTTTCGGGCAACCGATTTTGTGGCGTTTCGGCACAAAGCAGATCGTCGCTGTCACAGCCATCCTCCTCTGTGCCGTCCTCAACTGCGCGGCGGTCACCGTGAGCGGGAAGATACAGTCCCTGGTCACCGCCGCCAAGGTCGCGGGTGTGCTCGTCATCATCGGCGGGGTTTTTCTGTTCTCGAAGGGAACGTCGTGGACCCATCTTTCGCCGCCCCGTTTTTCCGGGGATATCGACGGTGTCAGTGCGTTCGGCGCAGCCATGATCGCCGCGTTGTGGGCCTACAACGGCTGGACGTTCCTCGGTCTCGTGGCGGGTGAGGTGCGCGATCCGGGTAAGACGGTGCCCCGCGCCCTCATCACAGGTACGATTCTGGTGCTTGCGGTCTATCTCCTGGCCAATCTCGCCTACTTTTTCGCACTGCCTTTCGGTGAGATCCTCACCTCGAATTCCACCGCCCACCGCGATGCCCTCTCTGTGGCCGGAAAAGCCGCTGAGACCTTCCTGGGGCCGGTGGGTCTCACCTTCATGTACGCCCTTTTCATGGTTTCCACCATCGGCACCCTCCACAGCGAAATCCTCGTCATCCCCCGCATTCCCTACGCCATGGCGCGGGATGGCCTCTTTTTCGCTGCGTTCGGCAGGCTGAACGGTGCTGGCGTTCCGGTCTTCTCCATTATCTTCAAGGCATTCTGGGCCTGTATCCTTGCCTGCTCCGGCTCCTTCGACCAGCTCACCACGCTTTTGATATTCGCCCTGTGGATCTTCTATGCCATGACAGCGTCGGGGGTTTTCGTCCTCCGGAGGAAACGCCCCGATCTGCCTCGGCCTTACAGGGTGACCGGCTATCCCATGGTGCCCGCCCTTTTTGTCCTCGTCGCCCTGTGGCTCGTGATCAATACCCTGTTGACTAACCCGGTGGAATCGGGTTTGGGAGTGTGCCTGATCCTTTTGGGGGTACCGCTCTATTTTCATTTCAGGAGAAGAAAACCAAAACGTCCCGAATCTGATTACCAGACCCTTGATACACATAAGTAACATCTTGTGAATGTGCAACTATCAACTTTCATAATGATGTATTGAAGCGTGTGAACTTTGATGAATGTCAAAATGCCGTGATTGTTCACAGGGATTTCTCCGAATTCAGAAACGCCTCGACCTTGTCTTCACCGATGTCATGGCGTTCGGCAATCATTCCAATCCACTCTTTTTCGAGTTCATCGAGAGGTTTGCCATATACAGAAATCCATGTGTCATGATCCGCTTTCTCCGTTTCGGTTCGTCGTTCCATGACAAATGCCTCCTTGAGCTTCTCCAGCGAATAACATTTTATCAGGTAATCCACGAAAGATCCGGCGGCGCGATAGGCTATTCCAGTTTTTTCGTGACTGCCGATGCTGATTGTGAGCATGTCCCTGATATGAATTAATTCGCCTTTCCTGAGGAATTCCGCAACGGCCCTGTGGTTGGCTTGGTCGTCCACGGCGCACGCTTCGGCATACTTGCCCAATCCCTCGTCCATGAAGGATGTAGATTCGCCCCAGTTGGTACGAATCAGAGAGTGGGTGTTTTCGTGGACTGCAAGCCCATAATCGGGTGCCTTTCCATCATACAACAGAAATGTGCCGGGTTCCGCCGAAAACCCGCGCCCCCAATGGCACAGAAAAAATATTTTGGTATCGTAGTCACGGTAATGGACGACCAGCGATTTTTTCCAGACAGGATCAGCAATTTCCGGTTAGGTTTTTGCGAACGAATGGTT
>CAYNWJ010000233.1:0-200 GCA_964400815.1 uncultured bacterium | reverse complement strand
CCTTCGGCCATCTGGCTACGGCAGGAGTTTCCGGTACAGAGAAAAAGTACTGAGAGTTTAGTCATATTCTGTCCTGTTGTTTATGGGTTGCTTTCTGGCCGGTACAACTTTTTTTGAGAATTACCCGCAAATGTTTTCGATCCTGCTCAGCAATTTCCGGTTAGGTTTTTGCGAACGAATGGTTTTTTGCTCCATGATTT
>CAYNWJ010000232.1:0-6694 GCA_964400815.1 uncultured bacterium | reverse complement strand
TCACGGCCGCGTCGGGGACGAAATTGTCGTGCCTGAGCGATTTCTTGAACCCGCCGGGACCGGTACGGCTCAGGACGGCGTTCTTTGTGGCTTCGCTTCCCGTACCCGCCGTGGTGGGAACGGCGATGAAAGGCAGGGATCGGCCGTCATGGGCTTTCCCCGTTCCCACGCCCTCAAGATAGTCCATCACCGGCTCTCCCGACGGACACATCGCGGCCACCGCCTTTCCCGCGTCCATCACGCTTCCGCCGCCGATTCCGCAGACGACGTCCCTGTCACCCTCCCGTGCAGCCGCGACAGCCTCGTCCACCATCTCCGGTGTGGGCTCGCCGGGTGCGGAGAACCACATGACCTCGATACCTTCACGTCCGAGACCATCCGCCAGCCGGTCCAGCCGTCCCGATGCCGCGAAAGATTCGCCGCCGATGACAATGAACGCCCTGCGGCCCATCCCGGCAACAAGCGCGGGGAGGGTATCGAACGTGCCCGCCCCGAAACGGATTCGGGGTGTCGCGGCGAATGAGAAGGAGGTGTTCATATCGTATTATCCCGTTAATTTGAAATAAATGTAATGGTATGTGATGCAAATCACTGCATCTTCGGCCGGCATATGCTTGATTGCATGGTCAGCGGATGGGAACACGCTGTGGATCATGTGGGTAATATGGAATCATCGGCCCGCGAAAGCAAGGGCGGGCATGTGAGAGGCGGTCCCCAATTTTACAGCAAACACATTGGCTGAGGCGACTTTCAATTGCTGAACCGGGATTTTGAGGATTACCGGATGAACCACGATTACAATCCTTTCAATCCATATATGCCAATAATCATGGTTCAAACGGCGTATGATCAATCATCATTCTTCCATCAGCACAATCATCGGTTTCATAGGGATGTAACACCATAATATAGTACAGATTATGTGTATTCTCATGTGGGTTTTCGGGGGATTTTCAGACAGTACGTGACATGTGGCGAAAATACCTCATGGCATGTCAGGAGTCTGTCTTTCATACGACGATTCGCTGTTCGAAAGTGGACAATCTGTCCTGTTCATGCCAGTACAAACGCGGGGGCTGTCGTTCGTAAAAGCCTGTAAGGCCATACTATAGTCAGGGTTTAGTCAGGATTAACCATTCTTGTCGTTCCTTTGGCATATTTTTTTCACTATTTACTGCCGAATACATGACGCGGCGCCGGCCGCGAGAAGCGCACCCGTTCTGATTTCCGTCAAAACCATGCGTTAAACCGAATATTAATAATCAAAACTACTTCTTTGTCTTGACAATAGGCTGTTGGTACACAATACTATTAGATACCATGCACCATGGTTTTCATACGACACTGCATCTATTCTTCAATAATAAAAACAGGGGATGGCCATGAATAGAACGGTAGCTGTTGCAGGCGTTCTGTGTCTTGTTCTTTCGATTCCAACCGTATTCGCTCAAACTTCTCCCTCTGAAATACCGGCTCTCGGACGGGCCGCCCGCATGGAACAGATCCCGTCGGCGCCGCGTGCTTCCGCGAAAACGGCGGCCGACAATACCGGTGAGCGCATCACGAACACCGGCGGAGTCAAATACGGTCTCGACTGGTCGCCGGACGGCCAATGGATCACCTACGAGGAAATGGGCGACATCTGGGTGATTCCCGCAGCAGGACAGTCCACGGGCGCCGAGCCCTACAATCTCACCGAAACCATCGACGAATACTGCCTCGACCCGTCGTTCGCCCCGGACAACAGCGGCGTCGTCTTTTCCAAGTGGGACTCGAACACCGACGCGCTCTCCATCGATTATATCGATCTCTCGGGCGCGATTCATCAGGTGATCATCCAGGACGCGGTGGCGGGCGTGTACAGCGGCGACGGCAGGTATCTTGCCTATCTCGTGGCCTCCTCCTCCGATCTCGCGGTCTATGATTACAGCACCGGCTCGAACACGGTCGTCGTCAAGGGCGATTACAATTTCGGCCGTCTCACCTTCATGCCCGACAACAAGACCATCGTCTTCAGCAAGCTCGTCAACGACCAGAGCAGGCTCTTCATGGTGTCGGTCGAAGGCGGCGATCCGGTCCAGCTCACCACCAATCCCGGCCAGCATGACTATCCCGATGTCTCCCCCCTCGGCGAATGGATCATCTACACCGATTTCGCCATGAACAATCTGGTCGCCTATAATATGTCATCGGCGCAATCGAAACGCCTTTTGCCCGAGACGAACCTCGGCCACATTCTCGGCAGGTTTTCGCCCGACGGTTCCCGGTATGCCTATATCCTCTTTTCAGCCGATGAAATGCAGGCCGATGTCATGGTGACGGATTTTACACTGGAGGCGTCTGAATCGGCCGAGTTGCTGCTTACCACCCCCACGGGGGGAGAAGTCCTGACCGCGGGCGGCGAGTTCGAGGTGAAATGGCTGTCGAGCGGTCCTTTGTCGCCCCTTGTGATCGAGTATTCCACCGACAACGGAGCCAACTGGGTCCTGGCCGCCGATAACATCGATCCCGCGTCGGGATCGTATGTCTGGACGGCGCCCGATGTGGTTTCCGAAAGCTGTTTTATCAGGATCAGGTCCATCGTCAACGGGAAACAACTGGTGTCCAGGAGTCCTGATGTTTTCTCGATAACCGCCGAGCCCTATCTCCGCGTTTCCTCGCCCGCCGGCGGAGAAACATGGACCATCGGTTCCGAAGAAATCATCACCTGGGAGGCACGCAACGTCGAACTCGTAACGCTTGAATACTCGACCGACAACGGATCGAGCTGGAACACCATCGTCACCAATCTCGACGCGAGTCTCAAGTCTTATCGCTGGGCGGTTTCCGGCACACCGTCGAGCCAGTGCCGCGTGCGCATCATCGACGAGGCGACAGGCGCCCAGGCCGCAAGCTACGCCACGTTCACCATCGAGGAAGCGACCGTTGACAAACGTCTCCGTATCATCACCCCCAATTCCTCGGTGGAGTGGAAGGTCGGATCGGTGCAGCGTATCGAATGGGAAAGCACGAACATCGAAACGGTCGATATCCTGTATGCGCTCGACAATACCGAAAAATGGATCGAGATAGCCGCCGGTGTGCCCGGAGACCAGCAATCCTATGAATGGCAAATTCCGGACACCCCCTCGACCTCCTGCCGCGTCCTTATCGCCGAGACCATCAACGGCACTTGGGGCATGACCACGAAGAGCTATGCCGCATTCACCATCGTGGGCGCCTCACAGGAGGAGCCGTATCTCCGTGTCGTGGCTCCCAATGGCGGAGAAACATGGGAGACCGGCTCCGAGCAGAAGATCACCTGGGAGGCGCGGAATGTGACATCGGTCAACATCGCCTTGTCCACCGACGGCGGACAGACGTGGTCCGTGGTCGCCGAGAATGTCGATGCTTCGGCCAATGCCTTCACGTGGGTTCTGCCGGAGACCCCTTCCCCGCAGTGCCGTATCCGCATAAAGGACGCGTCCGGTTCCGGCGCTGTATCGACCAGCTACGCCAATTTTTCCATTACACCGCATCCCTTCATTTCCATCACCGCACCGACCGAAGGCGAAACACTCGCCGTGGGCCAGGACTATACCATCATCTGGGATTTCTCCGATGTGGACAAGGTCACCGTTCAGTACCGGCCGAACCCCGATTCCCGCTGGCTTGTCATCGGGGATGTCGATATGAATATCACGGCGACCCGGGGAACGCTCGTCTGGAAGGTCCCCGATACCCCGACCGGGGAATGCCAGATCCGTATCGTGGACACCTCTGACACCACGGTCAATGCCATCAGCGCCCCGTTCGCAATCGTCGAATCCCAGGAACGCTTCATTCAGGTCCTTTCGCCCAATGGCGGTGAGACCTGGTTGGCGGGCGAGAGCCACGAGATCCGCTGGGACTGGAGCGGAATCGATACCGTCGCCATCTGGTACACCGACGACGACGGCGTCAACTGGTATGATGTGGCGGTGAGTGTTCCCGCGTCCCAGGGGTCCTATGTCTGGACCATTCCCGGCGACGTGGATTCCCAGCGGTGCTATATCTCTGTGGGCGATCCCGACGACGACACCTTCTATGACAACAGCGACGCCGCCTTCACCATCGAGCCGTCCGGTGAGCCGTATGTCGATCTCACGGCGCCGAACGGAGGAGAGACCGCCCTCACCGGAGATACCATCGACATCATCTGGTTGGCGGAAAACATCGAGTTCATCAAGATTCAGATTTCAACCGATGGAGGCGGGACCTGGAGCAATATCACAACGAAAACCGAGGCGGTCACAGGCATATTCACCTGGACCATTCCCGAAGGCTTCGTATCCGGCGACTGTTACGTGCGGATAGTGAACCTCACCGAGGCGATCGAGTTCGACCGGAGTGACGCCGCCTTCACCATTCAGGCGCCCGTGGCGGAATCCTGGATCGAACTGGTCAATCCCCTTGGCGGCATGGAGCTCGAGGGCGGCACGACCGTGCGCATCGAGTGGCGGTACCAGAACGTCTCCACCGTGAACATAGAATATTCGACAGACGGGGGAAGCACCTATCACCCCATCGCCGCGAACGTGGCCGCCTCGAAAGGCTATGTGAACTGGCCGGTGCCCACGGATGTCTCGTCCGCGGACTGCCATGTCTATGTGCAGGCAAGCGACGACGACACCGTGTATGCCATAAACGATACACCGTTCACCATCAGGCAGCCCGTCATCGAGGCCTCGGTGGAACTCATCAAGCCGGAGGACGGGGTGACGCTCACCGGCGGAACGCAGTATGACATTCAGTGGACCGCCACCGGCGTTTCGAACGTGACGATCATGTTCATGTCCGACGGCGGGACGACCGAGTCGGTCGTGGCGTCATCAGTGAACGCCAGCCTCGGCTATTTCACCTGGCTCGTTCCCGAGACCATCGAGTCCTCGAACTGTTACATCGGCATCCAGGCCGTGGAGAACGCGGATGTCTTCGACCTGAACGAAACAGCGTTCACCATTCAGAAACCCCAGGCGCAGGCGAAGCTGGAACTGACGGTCCCCAACGGCGGCCAGCGATGGGATGCGGGAACGTCCCAGATCATCCAGTGGAACTCGAGCGGTGTCAACAGCATCCGCATTCAATATTCGACGGACGGCGCCACGACCTGGGTCAACATCATCCAGCAGACAGACGCCAATTCCGGCTCCTACACATGGAGCGTTCCAGACGCCGCGGTTTCGGGGGATTGCAGGATCCGCCTTACCGACTCCGCGAACGACGGCCTTTTCGACGAGAGCGACAACACCTTCACCATTCTGCCAAATCCGGCGAACACCAATGCGGCCCTGTCCATCGACGCCAACCTGGCCGAGATCGGCGATCAGCATGTGACCCAGGTGGATGGCATCGGGCCCAGCACGTTCGTGGGTTTCGCCGTCTATGCCGAGAACTGGACCTCATCGCGCGAATACACCATCAAGATGAGCTGGAACTCGGGGATGGCCTCGTTCGTCAGGAGCGTTTCCTATCTCACCACAAACGGCGAACGTGTCAACATCAACGGTTCGCAGTTCAATCTTCCCGACGAGGAGAATATCCTGCTCTCGAACCGCGGGACCTATGACGTGGAGATCCAACAGGAACGCGCCGGGTATTTTGAGGCCACCGTCCGAAGGACCAGTGTCGGGGCCTCGTGGGTGACCGACGGGCTCCTGTATGTGGCGGTGTTCCGGACCACGGCCGAATTCGGGACCGGCGATCAGCTCGATGTGGAGGTCCAGGGCGTCGTGATCGACAAGATCGGCGGTTCGATGGACCTGTCGCCGAAGACCTTCAAGGTGGTCGGACAGGACTATGAGGAACCCTTCGTCGAGCTCAACGCCCCCGTCGGCGGAGAGGAATGGATGGAGGGAACGACGAAGGAAATCCTCTGGACGAGCAGCCAGATCGACAATGTCACCATCGAATATTCGACGGACGGCGGCGGCACATGGTCCGGGATAGCGTCGAATATCGCGGCCGACGCCGGCTCCCATTCCTGGACGATCCCCACCGGGTCGGTTTCCAGCGACTGCCGGGTGCGCATCAAGGATGCCGCCACGGGCGGCGTATCCGCGGAGAGCGGGTCGAGTTTCTCCATCACTTCCAGCAACTACATCGACATAACCTCACCCGCGTCGGGCGACCAGTGGTCGGTCGATTCCGAAAAGGAGATCCGCTGGGAGTACAAGGGCGTGGTCAGCATGAAGCTCGAGATATCCTATGACAACGGCGGCCAGTGGGAAGTCCTCGAAGGCACCGTGAACGCCACTACCGGGTCCTATGCCTGGACGGTGCCGAACAAACCCTCGGGCCAGTGCCTGCTGCGCCTGACCGACAAGGCGGACGATACCATCACGGCCACAAGCGACCTGTTCGAGATCATCCAGCCCGGTGTCACCATCGAGCACGAACCCATCCCCGAGCAGATGGAGAACGAGGAGATCCGCTTCGTGGCCGCGGTGTCCGGATCGGCCGAGATCGCCTCCGTGATGCTCTACTACAATTTCATGGGCAAGCTCGACCAGTCCTCCATGGCCATGGAGAAGAAGAGCGAGACCGCCTATGAAGCGTCGATCCCCGTGGGCGTGTTCACCGCGCCGGGCGTGGAATACTATATCGTCGCCACGGACGTGAACGGCGTCGAGGCCCGTTCGCCGGTTGACGAGGGCTACTATTCCATCACGGCGGC
>CAYNWJ010000231.1:0-6699 GCA_964400815.1 uncultured bacterium | reverse complement strand
CGCCTATGAGAAGGCGCTCGGGATGTACGGCATTCCCATCGCGCAGGTCCTTCTGACCAAAGACGACATCCATGACCGAAAGCGGTATGTCAACGTCCTGAACACCCTCGACGAGCTCATCAGGATGGATGTGGTGCCGGTCATCAACGAGAACGACTCGGTGGCCACCGAGGAAGTGAGGGTGGGGGACAACGACAACCTGTCCTCATTCGTCGCGAGCATCGCCGGGGCGGAGCTTCTCGTTCTCTTCACCGACGTGGACGGTCTCCGGGACCGTCATCCGCGGGACGGCGCGGGGAACCTCGTCCCGATGGTCGCCGCGGTCACTCCCGAGATCGAGGCTCTCTGCGGAGAAGCGGGTGACATGGTGGCGGTCGGCGGCATGCGGACCAAGATCGAGGCGGCGCGGCGCATGCTGGGAGCGGGCGGCATGATGGTCATTGCCCACGGCAGGAAGACGCGGCTGACAGATATCCTCGCGGGGGAGCCCGTGGGGACGCTCTTCGCGTCGGATGACGAGGGCCTCAACGCCCGGGGACACTGGATCGCCATGAGCGCTCGCGAGCGGGGCGCAATCCACATTGACGGAGGCGCGGCAAACGCCCTTTCGGCCCGTAACGCCAGTCTGCTTCCCAAAGGCGTCACCGGCGTGGAAGGAGATTTCGACATCGGTGACGTGGTGGCGGTGACGGGCCCGGACGGCGTGAAGATCGCCCGCGGGGTGACCCAGTACAGCAGCCGGGAAATCGGCGTGATATTGGGGCGGCACTCGAACGAGATCGACGCCCTGCTCGGTTATTCGAACGGCGCAACGGTCATTCACCGCAACGACCTGGTGAAAGTATAGAACCGTCCGCCGGTGGAAGACGGGTGCTGTGCCGCCTTGGTCCGCGGGGATTGAGCACCAATTCGCTTATTATCGATCATGAACCATGTCCCATCGAACATAGTGGAGTGAACCATGGCGGAATCCGAAGTGTATGCCCATGTAATGAAGAAAGCGAAACAGGCGAAACAGGCCGCCGTCCGCATGGCCACCGTGGAGAGCGCGGTGAAGGAACGGGCGCTCGAGGCGATGGCGGACGCCCTCCTGGACAACCGCGGCGCCATACGGGAGGCCAATGAAAAGGACCTGGCGCGTTCGGAGGAATTCGGCCTCACGAAGGCCATGATCGACCGTCTGACCCTCACGGACGACCGTATCGACGGTATGGCTGCGGGTCTGCGCGAGATCGCCATGTTCCCCGATCCCGTGGGACGGGTGACCGACATGGTGCAGCGGCCGTCCGGTATCCGTGTCGGGAAGATGAGCGTGCCCATCGGGCTCATCGGTTTCATCTACGAATCCCGTCCCAATGTCACGGCGGACGCCTCGGGGCTGACCCTCAAGGCGGGGAACGCCATCCTGTTGCGTGGGGGGAAGGAGGCGCTCCATTCGAACATCGCGCTCGCAGGTCTGCTCAATGACGCCGCGGTGTCGAAGGGGATTCCCGACGGCGCGGTGAGCATCGTGGAAATGACCGATCGCGACGGTGTCAGGCACATGATCGAAGCCGAGGGCATCATCGATCTGGTCATTCCCCGCGGCGGGAAGGGCCTCATCCGTGCGGTGGTGGACGGCGCGAAGATACCGGTGATCAAACATTACGAAGGCAACTGCCATGTCTTGGTCGACGCCGCGGCGGACCTGGACGATGCGCTGGCGATCACGGTGAACGCCAAGACCCAGCGGCCGGGGGTGTGCAACGCCCTCGAGACCCTGCTCGTGCATGCGGACGCGGCCGATGAGTTTCTGCCCCGTGCGGCGTCAGCCCTGAAGGAAAAGGGTGTCGAGCTCCGCGGCTGCGAAAAGGCCCGCGCCATTGTGGACGGCATGAAGGCGGCGTCAGAGGACGACTGGTACACGGAATACCTGGACCTCGTGCTCGCGGTGAAGGTTGTCGACTCTCTCGAGGAGGCGGTGGATCACATCAACACCTATTCATCGAAACACACCGAGGCAATCGTGACGGCGGACATCCGGGCGGCGGAGTATTTCGTGAACGCCGTGGACTCATCCTCGGTCATGGTCAACGCCTCGACGCGGTTTTCCGACGGCGGGGTCTATGGCCTGGGGGCCGAGATCGGCATCTCGACGGACAAGCTCCACGCGCGCGGCCCCATGGGCGTGGCGGATCTCACCACCTACAAGTGGGTGGTCTACGGCGCCGGTTCGATTCGCGAGTGAACGGGCATGTGGTTTTTCTGAATGCAGCGAGTACACTCATGCAGTTTCCCCCCAGTCGGGGAGTGACGATATCCTGGAGGTGAGGTGTGGCAATCGATACCATCAAATTCGACGAGAAGGGACTGATCCCGGCGATCGTTCAGGACGCGGACACGGGCGGGGTGGTCATGTTCGCCTGGATGAACCGCGAAAGCTTCAAAAAGACCCTCGAAACGGGGCTCATGACCTATTGGTCGCGCTCACGGCAACAGCTGTGGATCAAGGGCGAGACCTCGGGCAACACACAGCGTGTGAGGGATATATTCATCGACTGCGACGCCGATTGCCTGCTTTTCAAGGTGGAGCCGCAGGGGACGGGCGCCGCCTGCCACGAGGGGTACCGCTCATGTTTCTTCCGCAGGGTCGATATGCCCGCGGGATCGTTCACCACAATCGGCGAGCGCCTGTTCGATCCTGAAAAGGTGTACGGCAAATAATTTCGACGGCAGATTGGTTTTTTCACGGCGGCCGGACAGGGGAGCCGCCCGGAAACGGCTGCGAACATGGCGACACCAAGAAAAAAAATCCGGAAAAAACCGGGATGGTATGTCATATACGGCATGCTGGCGCTGGTGTGCGCGTTTGCGGCGCTGAAAATGGGACAGGGGTTCTTTCGCGTGTGGCGGCTCACCACCATGCTCGAGCGCGAGGAGCTTCTCCTGGAAGATGCTGTCCACCGGCTCGATTCGCTCCAGGTCGAGATAGACCGGCTGAAAAACGACATGCAGTATATCGAAGAACTGGCCAGGCGTGAATTCGGCATGATCAGGGAGGGCGAGGAGGTTTACCAGGTCCTGCCCCCCGGAGATGAAGCGGGAAGGAAGAACAGGTGACATGAAAATTCGGGACGACAAACGTAGAATGGGGTTCCTCTACAAGCTCAGGAACAACTTCACCACGGGTCTTCTGGTACTGGCGCCCACGGCGGTTTCCATCTGGGTGCTTGTGCAGATTTTCCGGCTGTTCGACAACATCCTCGGCAAATGGTACACACGGCTGTTCGAGTCTCTCGGCTATGAGACAACCCATTTTCCCGGGCTCGGCGCGGTCACCCTGTTCATCATCGTCACGCTGATCGGGTTCTTCGCCCGTCAGTACGCAGGCCGCAAGCTCTTCGCCATCTGGGACAAGATCATCAACAAGGTGCCGCTGGTCAACCGTATCTATCTCGCGGTCAGGCAGCTTTCCGATTCCTTCGCCGCGGGAGGCGCCGTCATATTCAAACGGCCGGTGATGATACAGTATCCCCGCGAGGGGCTGTATTCCATCGGCTTCGTCACCCGCGACTGCGAGGCGCCCTTCTGCAACATCGTGGGGAAACAGGTCAGCAGCGTGTTCGTGCCCACCACGCCGAACCCGACCTCGGGCGTGATCATCTTCGTTCCCCGTGACGATATGATCCCTCTGAACATGACCGTCGAGGACGCCATGAAACTCATCATCAGCGCCGGTGTCGTCACACCCGACATACGGCTGCCGACGCCTTCGGAATGAACCATGGGAATCCGTTCGACCCGCGCCGTGGTCTCGAACGCCATGCGCATGACAGGCTCCTCGAAGCTCGTGACCCTGGTCACCGAACGGTACGGCCTTGTCAAGGTCATGGCGAAGGGAGCGCGGCGTCCCAAGAGCAAGTACGGCGCGGCTCTGGAGCCGGTCACGCTCATCGACTGCCAATACTGGTTCAAGGACACACGGGAGATACAGACCCTTTCAGAGGCCGACATCGTTGACGACTTCCCGGGGCTCAAGGGGGATATCAAAATGCTCTCCACGGCGGCCTGCATGGCGGAAATCGCCCGGTCTCAGACGGCTGCCGAGGACCCGTCATCGGGGACCTTTCCCCTCTTGGTGGAATCCCTCGACGGCCTCGAGCAGGCAACGACGAAAACCGCGGACAAGCACCTGTGGCGCTTCATGCTGCGGTTCTTGGCCGCCGCCGGATACCGGCCCGTGCTCGACACATGCGCCGCATGCGGCAAGACTCCCCGGGGCGGCGCGGTGTTCCTCGATTTCGCGGCGGGCGGCGTGGTCTGTTCCTGCACGGCGACAGAAGGGAATTTCGGCATCAGGGTCAGCCCCGGCGCGCTCATGGTCATGAACGAACTGCTCAGGGCCGGGGTGGACGAGCTCCCGCGGCTCAAAATGAGCCCCGCCCAGCGCTCGGAGGTCGAGGAGACCGCCCTCAAGTTCCTGGCCTGGCATTCCGGCTATTCCCGGCCGCCGCGGGCGTTGTCGTTTCTCAGGAAGATGGAAGCGGCGGGAAAGAAGAGAAACCAGGGGGTGCATGATGGCAATCACAAAAATTGAAGTCAGGAATTTCAAGAGTTTCAGGGAATTGTCTCTGGAACTGGGAAATTTCAATGTCCTGATCGGCTCGAATGCTTCCGGGAAATCGAACGCCGTCAGCATCTTTCAGTTTTTGCGGGATATTAAGCAATTTGGGCTTGATGATGCCATCTCGATGCAGGGGGGGATCGAGTATCTGACGAATGTGAATGTTGGGCCAACAGAAGAGGTATTTGTAAGTTTCGATTCCATTTATAAGGAAAGTAGTATTGTTCGAATGATAAGGCCGGAAGACAAATTTTTACACTTGATGGGTAGTACATTTTCATACAAATTTTCGTTGAGGACTACAAATAATGATTATTCAATAACTGAAGACTCTCTTCAATATAACGTTGATCTTTATGAAACTCATCAAAGTGAAGGCAAGGCAGAAAACAAATTTTTATGCAATGGTACGATACAGTATTACATTGAAAATGGCGATTTCAAGGTTAAAACTAATTTTCCGATACACGATTTATATTTATCTCTCAATTCCTTTATCTCACCTCATATGGAATCTGTCCCTGATAATAAACTTTTAATAGAATATCAGTTACCAATTTGGCATTTTTATGGGAAGTTATTAGATAACCTTTCCATCTACGACATCGACCCCAAAATCCCCAAAAAAGCCACGCCCATCACCGGAAAGGCCCATCTCGAGGGTGACGGCAGCAACCTTTCCATCGTCCTGAAAAACATCCTTTCCGACGAAGAAAAGAGAAAACGTCTCGCGTCGTATGTCAGGGACCTCCTGCCGTTTGTCGATGATCTGAACGTCGAAAAATTCGCGGACAAGTCGCTCCTGTTCAGCCTGAAGGAGCGTTACGCCGCCGACCACTATCTCCCGGCATCGATGGTGTCGGACGGGACGATCGGTGTGACGGCGCTTGTGCTGGTCCTGTATTTCGAGGATGAAAGTCTGGCCATCTTCGAGGAGCCGGAAAAAAGCATCCATCCGCGTCTGATATCGAAGATCGTTGAAATGATGAAGGACGCCTCGAAGGAGAAACAGATCATCGTCACCACCCACAACCCGGAACTGGTGAAACACGCCGGCATGGATTCTCTCCTGCTGGTCTCGCGCGACGAGGACGGGTTTTCGCGTATAACCCGGCCAGCCGACAGCGAGGAGGTCAGGGTGTTCCTGGAAAACGACATGGGCGTGGACGAGCTCTTCGTTCAGAATCTTCTGGAGTTCTGACATGGCGGGGAAGGGATTGTACATATTTGTCGAAGGCACCGATGATGACAGGTTTTTCGAGCGTTTAATCGAGCCTCAGATGCAATCGCAGTATGCCTATTCGAAAATCGTCCGGTACGCGCAATTGAGCAAAAAAGATAGAAGGAAGCTCATACAATCGGTATACGCCCAAAATGCGGATATCATCTTTGTCCACGATATGGACGAGAATCCGTGTGTCACGCTTGCAAAATCTAAGCTCACGGAAACATACCCCTATCTCGACGAGCAAGACATCACCATCGTCATCAGGGAAATCGAAAGCTGGTATCCGGCGGGACTGAGCGATGCCGACATGGAACGGATGTTAGGGCGCGTCCTGCCCGAAACAGACGCCATCACCAAGGAGCGTTTCGACGATCTTCTGCTTCGTAAAACTGAAAGGATCGATGCAATGCTGACCATGCTCGATTCGTTTTCCGTGGAGGAAGCGGTCAAAAGGAATGACTCGTTCAGATACTTCGTTGAAAAATACAACCTGAAATAAAACAGCAACAAACCCACCCGGAGGCCCCATGGCGAAACCGAAGAAGAACAAGACGCCCCTGAAGATGGAAAAACTCATGAGCCTGTGCAAACGGCGCGGGCTCATCTTCCAGTCATCCGAAATCTACGGCGGCCAGTCGGCGTGCTGGGATTACGGTCCCCTGGGCGTCGAGCTGAAGAACAACATCAAGCAGCTGTGGTGGAAGGCCATGGTGCAGGAGAACGAGAACATCGAGGGCATCGACGCCGCCATCATCATGCACCCCCGTGTGTGGGAGGCGTCCGGGCACGTGGAGGGCTTCCACGATCCCATGGTGAGAAAATCTTGAACCTCGGTTCACTTGTTTCCTCAGAAGAATCTGATGCTTTA
>CAYNWJ010000230.1:0-6733 GCA_964400815.1 uncultured bacterium | reverse complement strand
TCAAACGGTGTACGGCCAATCAGCAATCATCCATCGGGAGCCGTCATCGGATGCATTCGAATGGAGTTGCGTCAAGCGTGAACCCGCCCGGTCACCAGTTCGTGATTTTCTGCCCCACGCCACGCGGCATGAAAATACTGTCGAGATTGTGGATGCCGGCGTCGATGTGGTCCTGTCCGTTGCTGAGGCAGAAAAGACCGTGCCCGGGGAAAAGCGCGTCCACCCCGAGTCCCTTGAGCTTCGGCAGGCCCTCGTGATACAGCTCGATGCTGCACATGGGATAGTTGATGAGCCCGAGCACTCCTTCGTTGTAGACCGTATCACCGTTGAACAGGCACGTGCGTCCGTCCAGGGTCATGAGGTAGCAGGTGGAATCATGGGAATGTCCGACCACATTGATGGCGCGTATCTCCACACCGGCGATGGAGAAGGTTTCGTCCTCTCCCACGCCCCTGTCCACGGGACAGTGAATGTAAACGTAATCCTGGGCGTACATGCCGTGCGCCTTGGCATAGGGAATGCCCAGTTCCTCGTCGGTGCCGTCCTGGAGAAGGTGCCGTCCGGTGTTTTCGCTGATCCAGACCTGGCAGCCGGTGGCGTCGCGCAGCCCCTTCGATCCGCGTGCGTGGTCGGTGTGGTGATGGGTCAGGAGAAGATGGCCGATATCCTTCGGATCGAATCCTTCAGCCTTGATGTTCTCGATGAGTGTCGCCGTGTCATATCCGTTTCCCGCGTCGATCAGAAACAGGCCGTCGGGGCCCTTTACGAGATAGATATGGCAGTCGTATCCCTCGGAAAGACCGAGCGGAGTCGAACCGATGATATAGACTGAGGGGGTGATGCGCATGTCGTTCTCCTTGCCCTGCGGTTCTGTGTTGTGAACGAGGTGGCGGTGTCGGTGTTATTCTTCCGTTTCTTCGACCTTTTTCCACATGTCGAGCTGGAGCCAGCGCTCGAGGGTCATTTTGAGATCCTCGCCCAGCATGCCGATGTTCAGCGCGGCTGCCAGAAGCTCGATGGAATGTCCCGGTTTGATGCCCCGTTTCAGGCTGTCGATGGTTGACTGTATCTCCGCCTTGAATTCCTTGACGGTCAGGTCTTCGATTTCGGCTATCCTGTCACGCTCGCTCATGGAACGTTTCCTTTCGAACACGTCGTGTGTACTATAAAATGTAGCACTTTTCCACGAACCGGGCAACAATATTCCGCACCGCGCGGATCATTTGAGCGGATATCCCTGATGTTGTCCCCGTGCACAACCGGTGACCGACCCCGGAAACGGTCAACGGGGCGGTCATGATTTCTTTTGCTTTCAGGGCCGGGAGAGCGTATCTTCTCAAGGATCATGGAAATAGAAGAAGGAGGTCTCATGAAAGCAGTGCTTCTCGCCGCCGGTAAGGGCACGCGAATGAAGGAAATCACGAAGTCGATTCCCAAGCCGATGGCGGCCATCAATGGAAAGCCCATGCTCGAGCATATCATCACGCTTGTATCCCAGGCCGGCGTCACCGAATTCGGTCTCGTCGTCGGCTACAAGCAGACCATCGTGCAGGATCATTTCGGCGATGGCTCCCCTTTCGGCGTTGCCATCGAATATATCGAACAGAAGGAGCAGAACGGCACGGGCGCGGCGCTCCATCTGGCGAAGGATTTCATCGCCGGCGAACCCTTCTTCTTTTCCTTCGGGGATGTGGTCACGCCCGCCGAGAATTATCCCGGCATGCTCGATTATTACCGTGACAGGAACTGCGAGCTTCTCCTGGGCCTCAACGAAGTTGACGACCCGTGGCGCGGCGCCGCCGTCTATCTCGATGATGACGACACCATCGTGAAAATGGTGGAAAAACCGCCAAAAGGTTCATCGACCACCAATCTCAACAACGCCGGCATCATGGTGCTTCCCGGAGACGTCTTCGAGTATACCGCCCGGCTGAAACTGTCCCCCCGCGGTGAATACGAACTCACCGATGTGTTCGGAATGGCGCGCGACGGCGGCAGAACCCTCAAGGGATACCGCCTTTCCGGCTACTGGAAGGATGTGGGAACGCCCGAGGACCTCGAAACCGCACAGGACCTTCTCGGATAATCTTCGAACCATTCCGTCACCACAAGCAAGGACGTTCACGATGCCCGCCTCTTCCCCATCAGACCTGGTCACAGCATTCGAAAGCAGGTTCGGCAAAAAACCCGAGGTGATCGTCTCCGCGCCCGGCAGGGTCAACCTGATCGGGGAGCATACCGATTACAACGGGTACCCCGTCATGCCGGCGGCTATTCCCTTCACCATCGACGTGGCCGCCTCACCGCGCTCGGACGCGACCGTATCCATAGCCAACACCGACACCGCCTATTCCGATGATACGTTCACCGTATCGGCAGACATCGAGCCCTCTGCCGCCGGGCGCTGGACGAATTATGTCAAGGCCGCGGCGAATGAACTCGCCACCCGCCTCGACAGGGAACTTTCGGGCATGGACGCCATTTTCCAAGGTTCCATTCCGAACTCGGCGGGTCTCTCCTCATCTTCCGCCCTCGTCGTGGCCTCCGCTCTCGCCCTGCTCGCCGCGAACGGCGTCGATCCCGATCCCATCGAGCTTGCTGAAATGATGGCCCATGGCGAGCACTACGTGGGAACGCAGGGCGGCGGCATGGACCAGGCCGTGTGCCTGCTCGGACGGGCCGGATACGCGGTCAAGCTCGACTTCTTTCCCCTCAGGCACACCCCGGTGCCGTTCCCCGGGGGCTGCTCGGTCGTGGTGGCGCATTCACTCGTCCGCGCCGCGAAAACCGAGAACGCACTCCTCCTCTACAACCGCCGTCCGGCGGAATGCCGCCTCGCAACAGCTCTGCTTAACGAGCGATTTTCACCGGAAACACCCCTTGTCCGGCTCGGAGACCTGCCCGGGAATGATTTTTTCGAGCGTCATGCATCCCCGGAAACGTTCGTCGACGAGGTCTTCCCCCGGGAATCCTATTCGATGGAGAACATGGTCGGAATGCTCGGCATTTCCGCCGATGAGATAACCCGTCGCTTCCTCATGACCCGGAGCGGCGATCCCATGCCTGTTCCGGAGGATGGGTTCCGCATACGGAGCAGGGCGCTGCACGTCCTCACCGAGGCGGCCCGCGTCGAGAAGAGCCGTGAGGTCCTTGCCGCCGGCGACGCCCGCGCATTCGGTGCGCTCATGGACGCATCCCACGAAAGCTGCGACACTCTGTACGGCATATCAACGCCTGAACTGAACGAGCTCACCGCCATCATGCGCGACGCAGGCGCGCTGGGAGCACGGCTGACCGGGGCGGGATTCGGCGGCTGCGCCATCGCACTTGTCGCCGACGCGGATGTACAGGCGGTCATGGACGCGGTGAAGGAGCGGTATTACCGGGGGTATCTGGCGGAAAAGCAGCCCGATGCGGTGCAGAAGCAGACTGTCGATGACTCGATACTCTTCGCCATCAGGCCGGCGGACGGGGCCCGGGTGATGAACATCGTTTGATTCCCATGCCCTCGTTCCCGGGTGGTCCGGCGGCGCAGACCGAACACTGAAACGCCGTTTCACTTCTTCGCCCGCACAAGGAAGAACACCCCGACGGCAAAGAACAGACCATTCGGCAGCCAGGCCGCCGTGACCGGGTCGAGCGCCCCGTTGCGACCGAGCACCTGGCTGGCGTTTATGAGGGCGTAGTAGACGAAGGCGATGACCAGCGCGATGCCGAACGCAGCCGTTTTTCCGCGGTTCGGTGCGCCGGCCGCCATGGGAGCCCCGAAGAACACGATGACGAACGACACGAACGGAAAGGCTATCTTGAGATAGAGATCGACCAGCCATTCGGAGGCGTCGCCCCCCTTCTCCCGCACCTCCCTGATGTAGTCCTTCAGTTGAAAATAGTTCATTTCCTCGGGTTCGAGCTCGATACGGGCGAAATCAGAGGGCTTGCGCACGATGGACGGCGCGGGGAGCGAGCCGTGCCGGTCGAGCACCTCGCCCTCCTCGGTGAAACGGCGTTCCACGACATCCTGAAGCACCCATCCGCCTCTTCTCTCGTCGTACACCATGAAGCGGGCGTCGATGCGGCTCGCGATTCCCACCCGGTCATATTCATCGACCGCGTCTCGCGTGCCCGTGTGAAGCGGCTCGATGATGAACACCCCGCTGGCGGTCTGCGTCCGTGTATTGAATCCCCGTGCATAGATGATGCGCCCGTCGTTGTTGATGAGAAAAATCCTGTTCCTGTCGAACTCGCGATTGATGGACAGGGAGAAGCGGAATTCATTGCCCAGGTTCCGTATGTCCTCACGGTAGAGGTTTGTCCGCGGAACCACAACCTCGGTGAATACGAGAACGAGCGCCCCCATGAACAGGGAGAAAATATAGAGCGGCATGAGAATCCGATAGAGACTGACCCCGGAGGATTTCAGGGCTGTCAACTCGTTGTCGCCGCCGAGCCGCCCGAGGCTGAACATGGTGGCGAGAAGCATCGAGACCGGAAGGGTGAGCACGACGATATAGGGCAGATAGAAGGCATAGTAGAGAACGATCAGGCCCGCCGATACCTTGTCATCGATGAACTCGTCGATGTGTTCGACACTGTCCACGAGCACAAAGATGATCACGAAAGCGATGACGATATACCACAGATAGGTATTGAATTCCTTGAGAACATAGCGGGAAATGATGCGCATCGACTCTCCTACCTCCGCGCCGCGCGTATGAAGAGGATAACGCCGACCGGGCCGAGCACGATGTTCGGCAGCCACATGGCCAGCCAGGGATCGACGAGCATCCGGTCCGCCAGGTTCTCGCCGGCTATCAGGAACATGTAATACAGGGTGAAGAAACCGATGGACATGCCGATGCCGATCGATGCGCCGGAACGGCGAACCAGCATGCCGAGAGACGCGCCGATCAAAACGAACACGAGCGCCGCCACGGGGATCGAATTCTTCTTGTGTATTTCGACCTCGTATTCCGAGACACGGTGTCTCCAGCTCTGCAACTGGAATTCGATATTCCTGAGCTGGGCCTCACGGTTTGGCTCGTCCATACTCAGATTTTCCCTGCGTTCCTCCCAGGAAGAGATGAGCTCATGTATTTCCGAGATCTTGTCGCGCATCATCTCGGAGGTCATGTTACGGTCGTTGCGCGGTGAGCGGTAGGAGGTGTCGAGTCCGAAATTGATGTCCTTGACGATATAGACAAACCGGTCGAACGTGCTGCGCACATACCGCTCCTCATGACTGGCGTCGCGCCGGTGTATTTCGCCGTTGGAAAGCAGGAGTTCGAGGCGGTTGCCATAGGTGTTGAAACGTCCCGTGTCGGCGACGATGATGGTGTTCTGCTCGTTCCCCTCCCGACGGAAGAGGGTGACGCCGTTCATGAGCTCGGTCTCCTCGTTCACGTCCTCCACGCGGAAGGTGAACGGAATGTCCTCGTCGCTGATGAACTGGCCCTCGCGGTTGTGAAGGGACAGGAGCGGTTTCTTGCGGAAAACCGCGCCGCGCAGGCTTCCTGCCCGGTAGTTCGCCTCGGGCAGTACGACATTGTTGAACCAGATCATCCCCCACGTGAGCAGGACGGCGAGAAGGAAAACAGGCGTGAGCACACGATACATGGAAACACCGGCGGCTTTCATCGCGGTGATCTCGTTCGCGGCGCCCATGCGCCCGAATGCCATCACGGAGGCGACGAGTACGCTCATGGGTATGACAAGGGCCATCATCCACGCGAGATTATACACGAACAGTTTGGTGATTATAACGATCCCCACGCCTTTGGAAATGAGGAGCTCCATCATGTCGAGCATCAGCTTGAGGATCAGGACGAACATGATGACGAAAAAGGCGAACAGGAATGGCGCGACATGTTCGCGGATGACATAACGATGGAAGATGTTCATCGAAGCTCCCGGAAGATCGTGTGTCCGAACAGCAATATATCGAAAGCGGCCCGCTTGAACAAGATGAATGCGTTTACAGTGATGTTCCCGAAGTTCATCAACGGGTATTCACTGCCATGGTGTAGAGGGCGGGAAAAACCAAATCCCTCCGCTCTCTCCCGCGATCATTTATCCGTGCTGTTGGAAAACCTGTTGACTGCAAGCACATAATCAATTTAATTGTAAACAGATACTTGCGTTAACCCACACACAACAGGAGGTACTTCCATGAGCTTTCTCGATACCATCAAGGGCAGGTTCAGCGTTCGCAGCTATGCGGATGAACCGGTTTCCGACAGCGACCTCGCGACTGTCCTCGAAGCGGCTCGGTTCTCCCAGTCGGCCCGCAATCTGCAGGACTGGCGCTTCATCGTTGTCAGGGACGCCGAGCGAAGACGTGAACTCTCGGAGGCCGCAAAGGGCCAGACATTTGTCGCGGAGGCGCCGGCGGTGATCGTCTGCTGCGGCGTGGGAACGGACTATGTGATGACCTGCGGCCAGCACGCCTATACGATCGATGTGGCGATCGCCATGGAGAACATGGCCCTGACAGCACATGAACTGGGCCTCGGTACATGTTGGCTGGGAGCATTTTACGAGGACAAGATCAAGGCCGCCATCGGGCTTCCGGGAAACGAGGATGTTCGCGTGGTGGGTATGCTCACACTGGGCAGGCCGTCGGTTTCAGCGCCGGAAAAAAAGCGCAAACACATGGCGGAAATCGTCGCTTATGAAACATGGTCATAACTGTCCGGAGAACGATTCACAGAATAGTATTATTCGTTTCAGCAAAACT
>CAYNWJ010000229.1:0-6746 GCA_964400815.1 uncultured bacterium | reverse complement strand
CATAGTCTCCCGGATACTTGACCTGACCGTCAACCGTAACATTGGCGAGGACCTTGTAGTTGTATTTCGTCTGAACGAAAAGACGGTCCGATTCCCTGAGGAGATACCGTGGATCTTCGGGATTGTGCATGACGGCGTCGTAGAGGTCCACCGATATGTTGACCAGTTCGTCACCCGAGTCGGAAAAACGAACGAGATTGGCTTTGACCGTGTCCGCGATCGCCGTCAGGCCGCCGCCGAACATGACCAGGTCATGGATGGTGTCGCCTTCCTTGTATTCGAAGATACCCTCGTCATTCACCTCGCCGATGATCATGATGTCGCCGTTGTATGGCGGTATGTCGATATGATCTCCGCCGGCCACATAGGGATTCGTGTCGAGATCGCCCGTTTTTTCGAAAACAAGGAGATCCACATTGATCTCCGTGTCACCCCGGTGAATGGTGATGAGCCGTTTGCTCGATCCTTTTTTCGTGCCGCGGCTCTCGGTCTGGCTACGCGACATCAGTGCGCCGCGCTCGAGCTCGAACGGCGTCTGCTGCGGGCCGCGCGTGAGAACGGGGACCGTCGTGGCCTGACCGCGCACCTGACGCACTTCCGCCAGGAGATCGCTCGCCCTGAGCATCGCATGGGCGGGATACATGCCGGGGTTTTCGATCACACCGGAAATAAAGACACGAAAGGCCCTGGGCTCGACGAGAAATACGGTCACCTCGACATCCTGGTATTTCTCCCGCACTCTCTCCAGGACGCGGCGTTTGGCCTCTGCGAGCGATACATCGGAAACATCGACCGGTCCCACCGTGGGAATGATCACATATCCCTCGGGGAAGACCCTGAGCGGGTATTCCTCCTGGAGCTCGCCCCAGATATGTATGGCCATCAGGTCACCGGGACCGACGATATACTGTTCGGGATCCACCTTTTTGTCGATGAGAATATCCGAACCTTCCGGGATTTCCATGAACCGTTGCTGCTGTTCACCCTCTTCTTGAGTTCGATCGCTCTCTGTCAGACTGGGGACCCTCACGTCCTCGACGAATTTCTCGGTTTCGCTCACGGGACGCTGGAGATATGACCTGATACGTGGTGCGAAATCATATTCATCCATCTGGGCGGAAGCCACGCGGGCGCATATGGCGGGAAGCGCCATACAACAGAGAAACAACATGCTTTGTTTCAACAACCGATATTTCACAGGAAGAGCCTCCCGGCAATGCCGTGTAGGTGTCGCTGGTTTGGAATCGCTACAAGATAACCGTCTGTTACAGGCAAGTCAAATGTAAATTCCTCATGGAACGATAAAATACATCGACGAGACCTTCCAGCTTGAAAACACACTGGCAGGGGGAGTCTGATCGATGATACCGTAATTGTAAGTTTCAAGTCGATGCGCCAAACAAAACCAAGGCGCTGCAACGATTGCTAAATAAAATTTCAAAGCAACCGTTTACAGCGCCATTTACATTCGAAAACGTCTCTCTAATACAGGCCTTTCAGAATGTGACAACCTTCCAGTCGGCCTTGAGCATATCTGTCAGGGGCTGTCCCATGTATGCGACATCGACGCCCATGCTTTCCAGTTTTGCCGAAACGCCATACATGTCAGCACAGGCCTTGCACGCCGTAAGCTCGACGCCGACATCCTTCATCCTGGCGAGATAGGCCTGAAGATCGGCATCCTCGGCCAGAAGCTTGGATGACGGCCCCCAGACAAGAAAGCGTACTGTCTTCCACCAGTCGTTCTTTTTCGCATTGAAGGTATACATAAAAACCATTTTTTCCGCGACATCCTTGTCCCCGCTCGTCCACACGACGAGCAGTTTGGTGGGTTCCATGGTATTCCTTTCCCGGGCGTGTGATTTTACAAGCGCAGCGCTGACAGCGCCCGCGGTTATGAGAACAACGAGAAATATATACAGGAGCATCCTGTCGCCCGCTCTTCCACTTTTCATGATGAGACGCCTCCTTTTCTGGCTGTCGGCGCAGAACATCCGCCATGGCCGGAATCTGGCCATATCCGGCCACACTGCGCACCGCCGGATACGTTCAGAAAGTGATCACCTTCCAGTCGGATTTCAGCATGTCGGTCAGGGGCCGTCCCATGCCCTTGACATCGACGCCCAGGGAGCGGAGATCATCGGTCACACCGTACATGTTGGCGCAGGCGATGCACGCCTCGAGCTCCACCCCCTCGTCCTTCATTTTCGCCAGGTATTCCTTAAGTTCGGCATCCTCTGAAAGGAGCTTCGAAGATGGTCCCCAGATCACGAACCGGACCTGGTCGAACCAGCCCTGCTTCTTGGCGTTGTAGGTGTACATGTAGACCATCTTGATCGCCACATCCTTGTCACCGCTCGTCCACACCACGCAGAGCTTCGAGCCGTCATCCGCCCGCGCATCACGTCCGCCATGCCCGATCAGGAACACCCCGAGCAGGACTGCCAATGTGACGCATGCCGCGACGGCGAACATCAATCCCGATTTCATACCTTTCATGAATCATCTCCTTTACGGTTGTCGTGATCGCCGAAATCTGTTCATCGGGGAAGTTCCCCGTTAGTTCTTATACACCTGAAACAAAATAAAGATGATGACAATTCTCATAATTATGATTACACATCACCCTTCACCGGAAACGACCGCCTCATTCCGGGTGTGTCAGCCGTGTGACGGCGTCGGCATATGCGGGATAGAGTGAAACAAGACCATCGCGGTCGCCGAGCTCGAAATCATCGCGGCAAAAGGCCGGCGCCACGGTCGTCCCCAGGAGCGCGTATCTGCCTCCCTCCGCCAGCCTGAGTCCCTGCCAGGTATCCCTCGGAACGGCGCACTGGGGCATCTGGCCGTCGAAAAGGTCCGGTCCCAGCACGACGCTTCTGCCCCCGCCGTCGGGAAAGAGCATGAGCATGTCCACCGGATCGCCGCAATAGAAATGGAATATCTCATCGGATATGATACGGTGCATGAGGGAAAACGAATCCGGGGTGACGAGATAGTAGATGGCGGTCGATAATTGGCGATCTCCGCCATAGCGTGCGGGCAGCACCGGGGCGGGGAGGTTTTCATCGCTGCGGTATGTTTCGGTGAACCACCCGCCCTCCCTGTCGAGCGGCTCCAGTCCCAGAAATTCGATTATGTCATGCGCGTTCACGTGCGCTCCTTTGCGTCGTTCTTGTGCGGTGTGCGAAACAGCCGGGTGGTTCATTGGATGCGGTAGAGATGGACGTCCCAGGGAGCGAAATGATCGACGAACGAACCCGATTCGACGGACAATTCCCTGCTCTCCCCGAGAACCGAGGCCCGGGCGGATTCGGCTGCTCCCGACACGAGAAAGGAGGCGTCGGTATCCTCGTTCCGCATATTGACGGCGAAAAGATAGGTCGCACCGTCATGGCGTTTCACCATCACATCCACGAGCGCCAGGGGATTCGAACACGCCGCCTCGGCCGCGTAATACCAGGTTCTTGTATTGAGGACGGGAGCGAGGGCGTGAATTTGGTTGTTCACTTCGGTCACCGCCGCGAGCATTTCGGGATCATGGAGAAGGCGGCGGTTGTCTGTCTCGGGCTCCCACTCGTGAACAAAATAGATGATCCCCCGCGAACCGTGGATGATGGACATCCAGACTTCTGCGCGGAGCTCGTGCGGTGTGGGCCTGCGCGGCGCCCTGATCTTCGTGGTCTCTATGCAGTTCCAGATGATCTTCCGGTAATCCGTCCAGCGGCGCAGCCGCTCGACACCTTCCGCGACATACCACAGGTTGCCGGCGATCTGCTCGTTTCGGTGGGTGACGGGATAGATGTCGAAAGAGACGATATCACCGCCTTTCGCATATTCCCGGTAATCCCCGGGATGGTTGCGGCGGACGCCCCGGCCGATATAGTCGTTCCATGCAACTCCCTGGCCCAGGTTGATGAATACGGGCCGCGAGGGGTCCCTGTCTTTTATTTCATTGTAATCGGCGATGATCTTTTCGGGGAGGACCGGCGGGCTCCACTGGTTGTTGATGATCGGCCGCTGGGCGTTGTCAGGCTCGTCCCCATGCATCCACCCCACGATCACCGAGCGGTCGGGATAGGACAGCCCGGTCTCGTTCTGATGGCAGACCGTCTGCATCCCGGCGTTCCTGAGCGTGTCGAGCTGCTCCTTCGTGGGCCCCTGCCAGAGACCGACATAGAGATTGACACCGGCATTCTTGTATGCCTCCGCATCGGACGGGTCCTGGAGCCAGACGGCTATGGGAAAATACGAGGGATCGGCAGAAGGACCGTTTTCCCATTCCGCATAGGTAACGACCCCCGGATCAGCAGCCGACGCGGGCACGGCCGCCATGAAAACGGCGGCGCAGCAGAATATAACCTTACTGAAGCATGGGATTCTCATGGCTCTCTCCGCAAAAAGGGGATGCAGTTTCAACACCGGCGAAACATGTCATCACGGACGCCGGACCACGTTGCGATGACGGCGTCATGGCAACGCACAAAGGGGGAAGACACGCGTCTTCATGATACCCTGTTTAGGTGATGGAAGCAAGCCGCAGGAGGCGTTCGGGGTCAGAATTTGTTTTCCGCGCGGGGGATCCATTGGGCGACCTTGAGGATTTTGACCGCGTCCTTGGCCGCGATCTCTGGCTCGAACATGGAGTTCGACGGGACGAGAAGATAATTGCCGCTCTTGATGAAAATACGCCTGATCTTGAACTGCTCGCCGTCATGGACCACGCCGATGCCGCCATTGGTGTTCTTGAACGGCACATCGGGATTGACGATAAGGAGATCGCCCGCGTCGAGATCGGGGTACATGCTCTTGTCACGCACATACATGGCGAACACATGCTCGCCCGAGACACCGAAGAAGCGGGGAATCGACTTGAACCCGCTCCGTCCCCGGTCGTAATAATTGTCGATGCATCGCAGCACATCGCCGCTCAGGCAGTCCTCGAACAGGGGTATGAACTTGCTTGCATGACGGGGCCGCACGGAAGCGCCGGGAGCCGCCTCCACACCGCCAGACGTTCCGGGCCGCCGGGACGATCCTGACGCCGCAGCCTGATCCTCCTCCGCATCCGGTTTCACCTCGATGCCGGTATCGCACGATTCGATATCGTTGACTTCGCGGGGGAAGGCGGTCTGAGGCTCGGAAAGGAACATGTCCGCGGATTCGAAACCCAGGGTGGAAAAAAGCTTGTCGAAATCGGAATTGGCGCCGCCGCCCAGACGCAGGCCGAATTTTTCCTTCATATCACCCTGAGCGGCGCGCCCGGAATTCTCCCCCATATCCGGCTCCTCCCGCCTGACGGGAGGATATTCGGGCTCGCTCGCTTCATCATCGTCGGCGCGTTCGTCTGTGACCACGGCCGCCGAATGCCGGGAGGGAGTTCTGCGGCCGGTCGTGGCGGGCGGACCCGAATAGAACTCGGACATGGTGATATCTAAGGCGGAGGCGATCTTGGCGATGGTCTTTCGGCCGGGATTGCGAACACCGGTCATGACATTGGAGAGGTAATTCGGATTCAGCCCCGCCTCCTCGGCGATCGCCTTGAAGGTATACTGGACGCCGTCACGGTCCGATTTCCATTTCATCCAACGCTTTATGAGCTCACGTTCGTCCATATCCCCGCTAAGCCTCACAAAAAACTGTTACCTACAACTCATTTAGACTCTTTTTTTAAATGTAACACCTCGAGACAAAAAAATAAAGAACTATATCGATCGAACGCTCCCTGATCAGAAAAAACCGACATGGGATAAAGGAAAGGAATGCATGGCGCAATCTCCCGTAATACAGGATATCGCACAATATCCGGAACCGCGGGAACACACCCGCGTTCAATCAATAATAATATTGCTATAAATTCAAGACAAACCATTACACGGAGGCCGAGCAATGAAAACGATCAGGAAGAGAACACTCAGGGTGCCGACAATGACATGCGAGTCATGCGAACGAACGATATCAAACACCCTCGGAAACATCGACGGGATGGAATCGGTCAAAACCCGCCGACCGGACAGCACGGTGGATATTTCCTATGACATCCGCAAGACAAGCCTTGATGATATCAAGGCCGCGCTCAGGGAAACGGGACACGACAGCGCATCGGGATTCATCGGCAGGCTCTGGGACGGTTTCATCGGCTTTTCGGAAAGGAACGGGCGTGACGGCATGAACAGCCTGCCCGCCGGATGTTGCGCCGATCCCGAGGCAGCGCGTAAAATCCGCAAGGGCGCCGAATAACCACCCATGCCGACAGCGGCGCCTCTGCCGGGATAGTCCACTTTTCGTTTGCCTGACCGGACACCTGACTGTTAATTACGGTCAAAGAACGCGCAAACGAGAACAAACACACCGCTTATCCCGGGAGAGGTCTGCATGGATACACAGATGTATGCCGAGCATCGCAGGCTCTATGAAACGATGCTCTTCGACGATGTCATCCCCTTCTGGCTCGAACACTCCGCCGATACGGAGTACGGGGGCTATCTGCACATGCTCGACCGCAGGGGCGCCCCGTACGGCACGGACAAATTCGCCTGGCCCCATGGCCGCGAAGTATGGGTGTTCTCCACCCTCTGCGATGAAGTGGAGAAGAGGCAGGAATGGCTGGACATGGCGAAACTGGGCTGGGATTTCATCGTCGAAAACTTCTTCGACGAGAAGGGACGCGTGTGGTACAGCCTTACCCGTGAAGGAACCCCCCTCACCATTCCGCGCCGCATTTTCTCCGAAACCTTCATCATCAT
>CAYNWJ010000228.1:0-6750 GCA_964400815.1 uncultured bacterium | reverse complement strand
AACGCGGCGTCACCTTCTACGGGCACGGCCACGAACATCACAATTTCGACGAATTGAGCTATGACGACTGTTATGTTCAGTTCGAGCTCTGCTACCAGTATATGAAGGCATGGGGGCTGAATCCCAAAAGTTACGCCTATCCTCACGGCAAGGGATTCAAGTCTTCGACCAAGCTGGCGAACCGCATGACCGGGTTCATCTGCGCCCGGGGCCTCACATTCATGTCCAATCCCAATTATATCTGCTCATACAACGACCGCGAGCCGCTCGACTGGTACTACCTCCCCACCATCTCAGTCGCGAAGGAATACGAGGGATATGTCAATTCCCACGCCATGATGCGGGATGTGCTTTCCAACAACCTGGAACGGACCGCCTGGGTGATCCTCATGTACCACTCGATCGGCTTTCCCGACGGCTGGGGATATTATCCCATGGAAGACTATCTCGCCGATCTCGATGAGATTGCCGCGGGGGATTTCTGGTGCGCCTCCATGGACGATGTCGCCTGTTATGTCAAGGAGCGCGCCGGTTTCTACACCATGATGCGCAGCATCGAGAAAACGGACGACACCGCGTCTTTCATGGTCATGTTCGCGGACCGGCTGGACAACACGGTGTATGACCAACCGATCTCGATAGACATGCATTTCAGCGGTCTTCCCGTCGAAACGGTCTCCTTCGACCCGCCTCTCGGAGGGATGACCGACTACGCGGTCGCGGACTCGACCCTGCGCCTCGATCTCGTCCCCGACGAGGTCAAATATGTCATGACCGTTCACCCGCGGAAGAACACGGAATAATCCCGCGTTCGCTTATTCATTCCAGGAGCATGTCAATGAAAGCGATGGTCGTCAGAGAGCGGAAACCGGCCCGCGAACATCCGCTCGAACCGGCCGATCTTCCCCTTCCGGAGCCGGGGCCCGGTGAAATCCGCATTCGTGTCGCCGCATGCGGTGTCTGCCACACCGATCTCCATATCGCCGAGGGTGATCTTCCCCTGAAACACTCTCCCCTCACGCCGGGGCACCAGATCGTGGGAAGTGTCGATTTATGCGGTCCCGGGGTTACGGAGCACACACCCGGCGCCCGCGTGGGCGTGACCTGGCTCGCCTCCACCTGCGGAACATGCCGCTTCTGCGTCTCGGGACGGGAAAATCTCTGCGAACAGGCGCGCTTCACCGGGTATGACCGTAACGGCGGTTTCGCGGAATACACGATTGCCGACGCCTCCTTCGCCTTTCCCCTTCCCCCGGATGTATCCGACATCCAGACGGCCCCCCTTCTCTGTGCGGGTGTCATCGGCTATCGTTCTCTCCGGCTTTCCGGCATCGAGCCGGGGGGCAGGCTCGGTCTGTTCGGTTTCGGCGCTTCGGCCCATGTGGCCATTCAGGTGGCCCGTCACCGGGACTGCGAAGTGTTCGTCTTCACCCGGAGCGGAGAACACCGCGAGCATGCCCGTGAGCTGGGCGCGGTCTGGACAGGTTCCTCGAAGGACGATCCGCCCCGTCCACTCGACGCGGCGATAACCTTCGCGCCCGCCGGAGAGATCGTTCCCGACGCCCTCCGCGTGCTGGATCGTGGCGGAAAACTCGCCATCAACGCCGTCCACCTGACCGACATACCACCGCTTTCCTACGATCTCGTCTATCACGAGCGCTCGGTTGCAAGCGTCGCGAACCTCACCCGGACCGACGCCCGCGAACTGCTCGCGCTCGCCGCAGACATTCCCATCGAAACCGATGTGGAGGTCTTCCCCCTCGACGGGGCCAACGACGCGCTCATCCGTCTGAAGGAATCACGCATTCGGGGCGCGGCGGTGCTGACAGTCCCGCAATGACCCGGCCGGCGCTGACACCATGCACTTCACCACAGCCACTCATACACCAGGAGGTCATCACATGAACGTTCTCTTCGTGGGCGCCCATCCCGACGACATCGAAACCTTTGCCGGCGGAACAGCCGCCCGGTACCGTGAACGCGGCGATTCCCTCTATTTCTGCGTGGCCACAAACGGCAACGTGGGCTCATCGACCATTCCGCCCGCCGAGATCGCCGCGATACGGAAGGAGGAAGCCGCAGCCGGCGCCGCCGTCCTGGGCGCCGAGCTCATCTGGCTCGATTTCGACGACGAGTTCCTCATGGACTCCCGCGAGACACGCCTCGCCTTCATCGACGCGTTCAGGCGCGCCGACCCTGACGTGGTCTTCTGCCACTGGCGCAACGACTACAATCCCGACCATTCCCTCTCCGGCTGGCTCGTGGACGAGTGCATCCACATGGCCAGCGTCCCGAACATCGAGACAGCCACACCGCCCACCGGGGGCATTCCGCCGGTCTATTACATGGACACTCCGGCCGGGGTCAACTTCGAGCCCGAACTGTACGTGGACATCACCGAAACCTTCGCCACCAAGGTCGAGATGGTCGGCAAACACACAAGCCAGAACTCCTGGATGAAGGACCTCTTCGGCTATGAAATGGAAGCATTTCTCGAGATTCCGGCGAAATTCCGGGGATTGCAGGCCGGTGTCAGGATGGCGGAGGCGTTCCGGCCGTCCATACGCTGGGGAAGGACCTTCGTGCGGCATCTGCTGCCGGATTGTCTGGAGGCGGTGAAGGGGTAGGAAACAGGAACAGGTTTTTTACCGCCCGGTTTCTTCCTCATTTGGTATATTCATCTCCTCCGCCGACCGCACCAGGTACAGCGAGAGCGGCACCCCCACCGCGAGCAAAACGCCCCAGCCCGCGAGTATGGCGCAGCCCAGCCCGATGCGGCCCTGCAGGAGGCGTATCACCATCATCATGGGCCCCATGGCGGCGAGAAGGACGGGGATCTGACGGCAGACGGCGCGCAGGCTGTGACGTGACTCGTAGGCCGCCACGACGCCCATCATGGGAAATACGGTCATGAAACCCTTGAGCCAGGGCCTGAGCGCGAGCAGAAGGAGAATGACGCCCTGTATGATGAGCCACTTGAAGGGTATGGGCAGAGGGCTTCGATAGCCCGGCTCCCGGCGCGGCGGGGTGGTCAGAATGAGCACGAAGCCGATAATCGTTGTGATCGACGCCGCCGTCCAGAAGGCGCTTTTCGTGGCGGGAACGACCGAAGCGAGAGCGAGCGACGCCGCGATGTAGCCTGCGGCCGAGAGGGCAATGGCGGGAGCGATGGGTATCCCGGCGCGCCGGTGAAGAATGCGGACGCCGTGGGTGTACATGAGCATGACCACGAGACCGGTGGGGTTGGTGGCATCCACCGGCCGCCCCATCGAGAGGGCGGCGAATGTGAAGGGGAACGGAAACAGGAGCAGGAACGCCTTGCGGTGCGGATCGTACACATAGGCCAGGATGGTGGCGTGAACGGGAACCACCGCGAGCAGGGCGATCTCCCAGACACCGAATGAAGGTATGAGCGATTCCGGCATGACGGTTCCCGCGGGCTGTTACCAGAAGATGATATACAGGGTGACATAGACGGCCGCGAAGACGCCCCACCAGAAGGCCACGGACCCGAAGAACGGCCGCTTTCGTTCCTCCGGCGGCAGGGCGGCCGTGGCGCGCGTGAAGATGAGCGAACCGATGTCGGCCGCCTTCCGGGGTGTCGTCGCGAGGCTCACACCGATCATGAGGACGATCAGCACGACCTGCGTCACACCGCTCGTCACGAAGAAATTGTCCAGGCTCCACCGTGAGACCGTACCGGCCGAAAAGATCAGGGGCAGGAGGCGCGAGACGCCGATCCCGATGGGGATGCCGGTGATCATGACGGTGAGGGCCGCCGCCGGTGTCGCCCGTTTCCAGAGTATGCCGAGAAGGAACACGGTGGCGATGGGCACGGCGATATAGGAGGCGACCATCTGAAAATAGTTGAAGATGCCGCCGCCGATGATGCCCACGAGAGGCGAATAGACCATGCTGAAGACCATGAGCACCAGCGTGGCGATGGTGCCCACCCGCACGAGGGTCCGCTCGTCCGCTCCCGGATTGATCCATTTTCTGTAGACATCGAGCGTGAAGAGCGTGGATATTGAATTGAGGAAGGCCGAGATGGTGGACATCACCGAGGAGAGGATGCCCGCGAGAATGAGCCCCCGGAGCCCCGCCGGAATCAGTTCCCTGATCAGCACCGGAAAGACATTGTCCACCGGCTCGGCGTCCAGATTGAAACGGGGGTCGAATGTCCCCAGCGCTCGGCATATCATGCCGGGGAGGATCTCGACGAAGGGACGGAGAATGACGAAGAACCCGGAGGCGATGATGGCGATGCGGGCGTCCCATTCCGTCCGGGCCCCGAAGCTCCGCTGGACAAGGGCCTGGTTCACGCAGGAATAGTACAGGTGCAGACCGAAAATGGTCAGGGGAATGGCATGCCAGGGAATCACCGGATAATCGGCGGGCTGCATGAGATGGAAGCCTCCCGGCGACGCCGCGACCACATCGCTCCAGCCATTGGGAAGCCGCACATACGCCAGCACGAAGATCACGAACCCGGACACGAAGATCAGGAAGAACTGCACCACCGCTGCATATGACGCCGAGGCCATGCCGCCATACATGGTATAGATGCCCGCAACGATCCCCAGAAGGGCGACACCCTGCCAGATATTCAACCCCATGACCACTTCCAGGAGCTTCGCGCCCCCGTAGAAGACCACCGCGAGATTGAGCAGCACATAGCTCGCAAGGAGGAACACCGTGAAGAGATTTTCGCAGGCCCGGTTGTAACGCCGGCCGAGGAATTCCGGCATGGTCACGATGCCGTTGCGGAGATAGATGGGCAGGAAGACGAAGATGAGAAGCGAATAGACGAAAATGGCGATCATGTACCAGTTCACCATGGTGAGGCCGATGGTGTATCCCATGCCGTTCTGGCCGATGAGCTGCTCGGTGTTCATGCCGGTGGCCACGAAGGCGGCGGCGATCACCCACCAGGGGAGCGTGCCCTTCGATATGAAATAGTCGCCCGAGTCCGAACGCTTCCCCCTGCCCTTGAGGATGCCGACACCGAGCAGGGCGATGAAATAGAGGGCAAGAACGACGGTGTCGAGAAAACCGGCGGCGGTCATCGGGAACACACCTTTCACTCATCGATGAGATTCATACGCTCCGAACGATGTCCAAATCTAATGCGTCCACGTTATGGTTGAAAGCAAAATCGAAAACAATTTGCGAATATGACCGGTGAGCCGTACCATACCAATCATACATTTTAAAACTGCGATATCACCGGGAGGCATGCATGAAAAGACGGACATTTCTGTCACGGGCGGGAACCACGGCGGCGGGATTATCCGCCGGAACGGCCCGCGCCATGGGTGGCGGACCATCGGGGAATCCTTATCCCGCCGGCTCACGGGGCGGCCGTATCGAACGGATCGGCGGACACACGCTCGATGATCTGCGCGGACACTTCCATGCCGAACTCTTCGAGCGGACCATTCCCCTCTGGGACGAGCCCGGCGTGGTCGACTGGAAATACGGCGGTTATCTGCCCCACGTCGACGGGAACGGCCGCATCATCGTCCAGAACAAGCAGCTCTATTACCAGGGGCGGGTTCTGTGGCTGTACTCGTATTTCTACAATCATTTCGGCCGCGAGGATCGCCATCTGAAAGCCGCGGCCTGCGGATACGATTTTCTGAAGCGCCACTGTCTGCTGGACACCTTCGACTGGTGCACCGAGGTAACCCGCGAGGGCGAAATAGTCACGCCCCTGTATGACATCTACGCCTCGATCTTCACCATTCTCGGCCTGGGTGAATATTACATCGCGACCGGAGACGACGAGGCGCGGGAACTTGCCGCGAAATCCGCCTTCCGCGTCACCGAGATCATCCTCTCTCCGCACTATCAGGCACAGGGCCACGGACCGTGGTACGAGCCTGGGACGAAACGCCTGGGGACCTGGCTCCATGTCCTGAGCGTGCTGACACCGTTTCTGCGGGCGGCGGACGATCCCGGTATTCACAAGATCGCCCGGATGTGCGTGCGGTACATGCTCCAGTATCACTGGCAGGCGGACAAGGGTTTCGCCTATGAAGCACTGATGCAGGATTTCACGCCCTATCCCGACGACATGTTCATCGACGAGGAAGCCCGCACAACCCAGAACACCGCGCGCTGGGTCAACAACTTCCACACCATGGAGGCCGCCTGGATGATCATGGACGAGGCCCTGCGCACCGGCAACAGGGAAATGTTCCGTGCGGCCGTGGAGTTCGGGAAATCACACCTGGAGAAATACTGGGTCGTGCGGGGGGACGAACAGGGCATCGTTCAGTTTCTCCGACCCGACGACCCCGATCCCGTTGCCGGCCGCGACATCGTCAAGCCCTACGTGTTCAAGGAGATATTCATCATGCTGCTCATGATGATCGAGCACACCGGCGACGATTGGGCCGTGGAGTGGTTCGCGCGTTCATTCGACTATGCGTACAACAAACCGCTGGAATGGCCCTGGCGGGATACCCTTCACCAGCCCCGCGGGGTGATGTTCTGTCTCGAAATAATGGATCGCATGATTGCGCGCGGCGGGCGGGTGTCGAGCTTCTTCAGGGAGGGATGATCCAGGAATCTTTCAGGCGTCGTTCTTTCTGCCGTCCAGATGACGCTTGAGACCTTCGAGTGCGCGTTTCATCGATTTACGGCCGAAGCCCATGCGCACATGCCGGTCCCGGTCAGCTCCGAACACCGTACCCGGAAGCAGGAGCACGCCCTCCTTCTCCCGCAGTTCACGGCGTGAACTGCGGG
>CAYNWJ010000227.1:0-6755 GCA_964400815.1 uncultured bacterium | reverse complement strand
GTGCCTTTGCTTCAAGTGAGGGCTGTAAGCAATTTTTAAACCGGAAACTGCTGGGTTCATCCCGTAATCCCGAAAATCCCGGTTCAGAAACTGAAAAACCTCGAAATATAAGTTTGTGCCGGAAAATGGGGGATTGCCAGAGACCTGTTTCCCCCTTGCGTTCCGTTCACGCACCGGCTATACTGTTCGCATGGACATACGGTATTTTTACGGTTCATCGCGCCGTCCGGCCGCCGGTCCAGCGATGAAGGCGTCGGCGTGTTTCCTGGCAGGCATCATTGCGGACGGTCTGTTCGATATCCCGGTTCTTGCGGCGGCTGGCATCCTCCTCGTCTGCGCGGTGATCATGCCCTTCATGCACAGACGGCCGGTGACGGGGAATGCGGCCGCAGTCTGCCTGCTGGTCTCCGCCGGCATGTTTTCCATGGGCGCTGCGAACACCATTCGGGGATCCTTCGAACCGCCGGCGGGAACGCTCCCCGGCGATACGGTTGTCGTCGAGGGGACGGTGGCGGGTGCGTGCCGCTTCGGATTCGGCGACACCGTCTTTCCCCTCCGGTGCCGCATCCTGTACGGCCCCGACGCCGGTCACGCCGCCGGGGGCGTCGTCCGCTGCCGCCTGCCGGAGACCACGCTCGATATTCCCGAAGGCTCGCACGTCCGCATGACCGGAACGCTCAGGCGCATTCGACGGCCATATTCTGCGAAAGAACCGTTCAACCCCTCACCCCTGTCATTCCCCGTCTGGGAAGTCAGGGCCCGTCCCGGCGATCACCGTCCCGTTTCGGTGGCCGTCGCCGGCGCTCATCATTTCGAACGGCTCAGGACCGTCCTCTCCCAGGCGTTCGACCGCCATGATTTCAACGGCAGGGGCGGCATACTCAGGGCCATGACGATCGGCGACACATCCCTGCTCGATCCCGGCACGAGGGGCGGATTCGTCCGGGCGGGGATCGCCCATGTTCTGGCGGTGTCGGGACTGCACGTGGGCATTCTGACCACAATGCTCTATCTGTTGATGCGGCCGTTTCCGCTCACGGACACGAAAAAGCGGGTCGCCGTGGCGGTCCTCGTCTTCGTCTATGCAGGAATATGCGGATTCAGGCCGCCCGTGGTGCGCGCCCTCATTCTTTCGCTCATGGTTCTCGGCGCCATGAGCGTCAATCGTCCACGAAACCCCGAAAACAGCCTGTTCACCGCCTTTCTCGCCATTGCGGCACTCGATCCCCATGCCGTCTTCGGACCGTCAGTGCAGCTCTCCTTCGCCGCTGTCTGGGGCATCGTGGCCTTCTCTCCGCCTTTGGCGAAACGCATGCTCTCCCCGCTTCCCCGCAGCAGAGTGGTGCGGTTCACGGTCAACCTCTTCGCGGTCTCCGCCGTCGCCTTTCTGATGACCGCCCCCATTTCCGCGGTTCACTTCGGGACGATTCCGCTCTATGGTCTTGCCGCGAGCATGCCGGCTGTTTTTCTCGCCATGTTCATCGTCCCGCTGGGTTTCTCGACCATGCTCCTGTCCCTCGGAGGCGGCCTGTTGTCCGTTCCGGCGGCTGTGTCGGCCCGGCTCGCGGGCTGGGCGGTCACGATGCTCGATTCGGTCGCGTCCTTCTTTTCCGGGCTCCCGAAGGCCTCCATCGACGCAGGCGCCCTGACCGCCTCAAGCGTCGCGCTGCTGTTCGCATGGCTGTTCGTGTTGTCGCGGTATCGGGCCGGGCCCCTGTTTGCGCGAGCGCTCGTCTATCTGCCGCCGGGCTGGCTGTTCATCGTGACCTGGCTTCCGATAGGCACGGAACTGTACGGTGCGGACGGCGGTGTCCGGGCGGTGTTCCTCGACGTGGGACAGGGTGACGCGGCGGTGATTTCCGGCTTCGGCGGTGAGGGAGGGATCCTCGTTGACGCGGGACCGCGGTTCGGAACCTATGACGCCGGCCGGTCCGTCGTTCTGCCGAGCATGCACAACGCGGGCGTCACCGACCCCGTCTGCATTGTGCTGAGTCATACCCACGCCGATCACGCCGGAGGGCTGGACACCATTCTGAGTTCATACGGCGGCGCCGCACTCCTGTGCCGGGAATCCATCGCCGATTCCCTGGCGGCCCTGTTCGGGGCGGAGCGGGTCATCGGCGTGTCCGCGGGCGACTCGATCTCCCTGCCTATCGGCGGCCTGCTCGTGCTCTCGCCGCCGGAGGACGCAGACGCGCGTCTCCTTGAAGGCTCAATGGAAAACAACCTCTCCCTGGTCTTCCGGTATGCAGCGGATTCCGGAAGCATCCTCTTCACCGGGGACATCGAACCCGCTGTCCAGCGCGTGCTCGCCGCATGGAACGGCAGGCTGTCGGCCGATGTGCTGAAGGTCCCCCATCATGGGGCGGGCGGTCTCGACGGGGGCTTTCTCGACGCCGTCTCGCCACGGTTCGCCGTCATCTCCAGCGGCGCCGGCAACCGGTACGGCCATCCCGGCAGGTCCACGGTCGGGTGTCTCGAACACGCCGGAATCATCGTCGTGAGAACAGACCGCGACGGTCCCGCGCCATTCTCGTTCAGCCGGGGAAACGCCGCCTTCGACTAAACCTTTGGCGCATCGGAGGCTCGATGTGTTATATTGCGGGGTATGGAAACAGCCGCCGGCCCCGCAAGGTATCCACCGGGACCGGTCGATGTCTGACGGTTGCGGAGGTGAGACAGAGGCATGAAAAGATTCGGTCGCATCAGTCTTCTCGCGGTTCTCATCGCGCTGTACGTTATCCCGCAGGGAACGCCCGCACGCTGCGCCGAATTCGGGATATCGTGGGAAACGGGCCGGGTGGTCAGGACATTCCCGCACGGCGCACGACCGCTCGTGGGGCTGGCCCTTTCCGGGGGCGGGGCCCGGGGCGTCGCGCATATCGGGGTGATCAAGGCCCTCGAGGAGCACGGCATCCCCATCGACCGTATCGCCGGCACCTCCATGGGGAGCATCGTGGGCGGTCTCTATGCCGCGGGTTACGGGACGGATGCGCTCGAGGACATCCTTTCCGACATCGACTGGAACGAGATATTCAGAAGCACTCCCCGGCGGCGGAGCGTGTATATCGGCCAGAAGGATACGAGCGAGTGGCCCCTGTTCGAGCTGCGTTTCGACGGCTTTCGGGCGCAGATACCATCGAGCCTGCTTTCGGGACAGCGCGTGATATCCCTCCTCTCCTGGCTCACCCTCCGTCCGGGCTATGAGTGCGGCGGGGATTTCGACAGGCTTCCGACACCGTTCCGCGCCGTCGCCACCGACCTCAAGACCGGCTCCATGCTCGAGCTCGGCGCCGGGAATCTGGGCCGGGCGATACAGGCGTCGAGCACCATACCCCTTCTCTTCTCCCCGGTGCAGTGGGACGATCACCTGCTGGTGGACGGCGGGCTCAAGAACAACCTGCCCATCGACACGGCGCGCGCTATCGGCGGGGAATTCGTCATCGCCGTGGCCATCGACGAGAGCATGCACGAACCCGGCGAACTGGACAATCCCCTCAACATCGCGGACCAGGCGACCAGCATCCTCATGCGCAATGTCACCCAGCTTTCGAAGAACATGGGGGATTTCATCATCAATCCCGATCTGGAGGAGTTCGAGTCCCGGAACTTCAGCGATTTCGACGCACTGATCGAACGGGGGCGGGCGGCGGCCGTCGCGGCGATACCCGCGCTGCGCGATTCTCTCGAGTCCATGACCGGGCGCTCCGGACAAATCGCCATTTCACGCGTCGAGATCGTCACGCCCGGCGACCCGGAACAGGTCCGTCGATTACTTGCGGACAACCGGATCACACCGGAGCGGCGGATACGTACGGCCGATATCGCGCGGGCCCTCGAACGCCTGTGGGACACGGGACAGTACCTTGCTGTCAATGCCTCCCTCGACGAACGGTGCGGCCATATCACGGTGAAGACGGTCCCCGCGCCGCGGATCTTAACGGTCCGAATGCGCATCGGAAGCGGTTCGGAGCGCGACGGGGAAAGGATAACCTTCCGTGCGCCGCAGGGCGAGCGGGCGATGAGCTTCCATGCGTCGAAGGTCGATTCGCTGCTGAAATCCCTCCGGGCGAACGGACTTTCATTCGCCGCGTTCGAAGGCGCCCATTTCGACGAACAGGCCGGCGCGCTCACTCTCGATATCCATGCGCCCCGCATCACCCGTATCGTCTGGGATGACGATCTCACCACCCGCGATTCGGCCATCCAGCGGGAATTCGAATTCGAAACGGGGGATGTTCTCGATCTGGCGGATGTGATGCATACGGTCGAAAATCTCTACGGGACCAACCTCTTCGACCTGGTGTATTTCGACGCATCCAACCATGAGGGCGGAGTCGAACTCAGGCTCCATGTGGTGGAAAAAGACTGGACGGTGGCGCGATTCGGCCTCAGGTACGACGACATGTTCGGTCCCGAGGGCAGGATTTCCATGTCGAGGGACAACGTATTCGGATTCGGCAACCAGTTCACCGTAACCGGCCAGACCGGTCAGCGCGAGACCATGCTCATCCTGGAAAACAACCTGAACAGGATATGGAAAACGTTCTATACCTTCAACTTGAAGGCATACCGCCATTTCAGGCGCAGGCCCATCTATGAAAACCACAAGAATATCATCGACTACGAGGACGAACGGCTCGGCACGGTCATCTCCGCCGGACAGCAGATGGACCGTCTCGGCAATGTCATGGCCCAGTTCAAGACCGAGACCATCCGGACACGGTTCGCTCCATCCGCCGGGATGAAGAACGAGAACAAGGAATTCAGGAGCATCATTTTCCGGTCGCAGATCGACAGCTATGACCGATATCCCTTTCCACGCAACGGCTACCTGAGCCAGATATTCATCGAAAGCGCCACAGACCTTTTGGGCGGGACCGAACGCTATGTCAGGCTCTTCTGGAACGCCTCGTGGTACGAAACATTCTGGCGGCGGCATACCTTCGGGGGCACGGTTTCCGCGGCCACGGCCGATCCCTCGACACCGGCGCTCGAATCATTCACCCTCGGTGGAGAGGCGACACGTCTCAACTGTTATGATTTCGACAGCGGCGGCACCCATTTCTATGCCGATTTCCCCGGCCTGTACGACGAGGAATATGCGGGCACCCGGCTCGCCGTCGCACGCATCGCCTACCGTCTCTTCATTCCCCGCGCATTCAATCTGGAAATCACATACGCCATCGGGAACGTCTGGCGCAGCAAGGAAACGATCACCACCGATTCCCTCCTGCAGGGGTATGGCATCCGCGGATCCTTCTCCACCTACGGGGGCCCGGTGGGGCTTGCCTGGGGCATCACCTCGGAAGGGGACGACCGCCTGTCACTCTCGGCGGGGTGGGAATTCTGACATGCGCGGCGTGAGAGACCGCGCCCGAATGCAGAGAATGGATCATACCCGATACCCGGCTCGAAGGGCCTGCCGATCGCAGACACGGAACGGCCGGCAGGGAACATGCGGACCGTCGCAGGCTTTCCCCGCGCCCGAACGCCTTGACATCGCCGGTTAAACAGTGTATTTTTAAAGACTAATCATGTATGTAACAGCCAGGGTGAATACAATCACGCTCACGGGGGGCGTTCCCATGATTACGAACAGGGACGAACGGCGGGACAGGGTCATCGAGATCGTCGTCGAGGCGTTTCTCAAAAACGGCGAACCGGTGGGATCCTCGTTCGTGTCGGAACACTGCGGTCTCGGCCTGAAACCGGCGAGCATCAGGTCCATCATGAAAGAGCTCGAGGACGACGGGTACCTGTCCAAGCCCCACACCTCGGCCGGTCGCATTCCGACCATCCGCAGCTATCGGCGCTATGTGAGGACCCTCATGCCCGATATGCAGCTTTCAGAAGACGAACAGCGTTTTGTGGGCAGCGTGATCGAGGCGGGCATGCGTGAACGGGACGCCGACATGTTCATGCATCACCTGGCATCGGCGCTTTCGGAGCTGACCGACCTGGTCGGCGTGGCCATGTCCCCCTGCGTGGAACGCGGGGTGTTCGGACGCCTCACCATCGTTTCCATCGGCGGTTCGAGTTTTCTCCCCGTCCTCACACTGGAAAGCGGCATGATAAACACCATCCGCATCACCCTGGACAGCGTCATTCCACGCACCCGTATCGAGGAAACGGCCCGGCTGCTAACCGAGCGCCTGCAGGGCATGACGATAGACGATATCCGGCGTACGATCGGCGCGCATGTAGGGGATGTTCATGGTGGTGACCGCAGGCTCGTCGAGGTGATCGTCCGCAGGAGCGCCGACCTGTTCGACTTCACCGGCGCGGGATCGCTCCACATGGCGGGGCTGGGACGCATCCTGTCCCGGCCCGGTTTCGCCGGCGCCGAGGAATCACGCAGACTCGCCGACCTGTTCGAGCGTCAGTCGGAATTCGTGGAAACCCTCGATGCGCTGACCTGCGAGACGGACGATGTTTCAATACACATCGGCGACTGGGAACCGTGGGGGTCCATGCCGTCGATGTCGCTCGTATCTGCTCGGTGTCCCTCAGGTCCGGGAGGCGGCGCGCTCGGCGTCATCGGTCCCGCACGAGTGCACTATCCGCGGCTGGCGGCCCTTGTGAAATACGCCGCGCGGGTCACATCACGTCATTTCCCTGCCGGGTGAGTCGTCTGTTATCGCATGCCGAGGGTTCATACACACTACTGTCGCCTTTGAAAATACACACGGCGCATTTCGCACGAGAACGTTCAAGGAGTGGTTTCGATGGCACGCAGAAAGAAAAAAGACGAA
>CAYNWJ010000226.1:0-6781 GCA_964400815.1 uncultured bacterium | reverse complement strand
GTCGATGTTTTCATCATCGGCTCACCGGAGAAGGTCCGGGGCGACGCCCTGACCTCCCTCGAAGACATGAAAAAGGCAGGCTGCGACGTTGCCGGTGTTGCGGGCGATTCCGACTGCGAATCCCTTCAGGCGAAGATAAGCCGGGCAGATGTGATCGTGGACGCCCTCTTCGGAACGGGACTTTCCGGCGAAATCGAGGGCCTCCCCGCGCGGGTGATCGAAATGATCAATTCCTCGGATGCACTGGTCTTCGCCGTGGATGTGCCGTCCGGCGTGGACGCGAGCACGGGACGCGCGTCGTCGGCCACGGTCCGCGCTGACCATACAGTGACCTTCGGCTGTCTGAAAACGGGACACATTCTGCATCCCGGGAAACGATTGTGCGGGCGGATTTCCATTGCGGACATCGGTTTTCTGCCGGAAGTCATCGACGAGGCGGAGGAGGTGGCGCGGGCGCTGGTGGCAAGCGAAGCGCGCGATCTCATTCCATGCCGGCCGGCGGACGCGCACAAGGGTTCCGTGGGGAAAGTGCTCGTGATCGCCGGATCACGGGGACTGACGGGTGCGGCGTCACTGTCTTCGCTTGCGGCCCTCAGGACGGGCGCAGGATATGTGACCCTTGCCTGTCCTGCGGGCGTGAACGATATTCTCGAGGTCAAGCTCACCGAAATCATGACCCTGCCGCTGCCCGACGTCCGCAGGCGGGCCTGTCTTTCACTGCGCACCCTCGGGGAACTGCGTTCTTTTTCGAAGAAGGTGGACGTCGTGGCTGTTGGCCCGGGTCTCGGCTCCCACCATGAAACGAAGGAACTTGTCAGGCGCTTTGTCGGCGGTTGTGACGGCACTGTCATTCTCGACGCGGACGGGATCAATGCCTACGCCGGCGCTGTGGAAGAACTTGCACAAGCCCCCTGCGCCATTGTTCTGACGCCGCATGTCGGGGAGCTTGCGCGGCTCACGGGCAGGGAGATCGGTGACATCCTCGCCGATCCCATCGACGCCGCCCGGTCGGCAGCGTCGGTCACCGGGAAGATCGTCCTGCTCAAGGGCGCCCCCACGGTCATCGCCTCACCCGCTGGCGAGACCTGGATAAACATCACGGGCAACGAATCGCTTGCAACGGCCGGCACGGGTGACGTGCTGACCGGCATCATAACCGGCCTCGCGGCCCAGGGATTGGCCCCGCTCAACGCCGCTGTTCTCGGTGCGTTCATCCATGGCGGGGCGGGAGAGAAGGCTTCAAAGACTCAGGGCATCCACGGTGTCGTCGCGGGAGATGTGCTCGACGCTGTTCCGGGGACGATGACGGATATCCTGCACGGCCGCATGTGACACGATGCACTCCGGCCGAGGCGGCGGGGAGCATCCCGCACAATCTTGAGGTGGAACGAGACTTTCCGAAAGGAACGCACACGAATGGCCCGAACGAAGATAATCGCCACGCTTGGACCGGCCACAAACACCGAGTCCACGATCACGGAACTGGCCGGCGCCGGAATGAATGTCGCGCGTGTCAACTTCTCCCACGGCACACACGAGGAGAAGAAGGTCCTGATCGAAAACATCCGCAGGGTTTCGGAGAAGAACGAAAACCCCATCGCCATCCTGGGCGACCTCTGCGGCCCGAAAATCCGTATCGGCGAATTGGAAGCATCCTCGATCCCCCTTCACGAGGGCGCATCCCTGACCATCACCACACGTGAGGTGACGGGAAACGCCGACATCGTCAGCACAACATATCCCAACCTTGTCAGCGATGTGAACCGCGGCGACCGCGTGCTCATCGATGACGGCAGGTTGGAACTGCGTGTCGAACAGGTGCGTCCCGAGGATGTGAGGACCACCGTGGTCATCGGCGGTGAACTCAAACCCCACAAGGGAATGAACCTGCCCGGTGTCGCGGTCTCGGCCCCCGCGGTGAGCACGAAGGATTTCAAGGACATCGAGTTCGCCATCAGCGGGGGATTCGATCTGCTGGCCCTTTCCTTCGTCCGGACGCGTGAGGATGTCATGAAGGCGAAGAAACTCCTCGAAAACTACAACGCCGACATCCCCGTCATTGCCAAGATCGAGCGTGAGGAGGCGGTGAACGGTTTCGAAAGCATCCTGGACTGCGCCGATGGCATCATGATAGCGCGCGGTGATCTCGGTGTGGAAATGGCGCCCGAACAGGTCCCTCTCATCCAGAAGCGTCTGATCTCGGCCTGCAATGCCGCAGGCAAGCCGGTCATAACCGCCACGCAGATGCTCGAGTCCATGATCGCCAATCCCCGCGCGACGAGGGCGGAAACGTCGGATGTGGCCAATGCGGTCATCGACGGTTCGGACGCGGTCATGCTTTCGGGTGAAACGGCTGTGGGGAAGTATCCCGTCCGCTCCATCGAGACCATGCGTCAAATCATCGATGGCGTGGAAAAAGAAATTGGAAAGGGCAGAAGCTTTTCCGAGATGAGCCGTGAGGAATCGAACATCGAGGACGCCGTAACCGCCGCCGCCTGCCGTGCGGCCGAAATCCTCAATGCCTGCGCCATCGTCGCCTACACGCAGTCGGGATCGACCGCCATGCGTCTTTCGAAATACCGTCCGAAAACAAGGATCGTGGCTCTCACCCCGTTCGAGCATATCAGGCGGAGGCTGGCGATTTACTGGGGTATCCGTTCGGTGCGCGTCCCCGAGGTCCCCGACACAGACAGCATGGTCTATACCGCCGAACAGATTTCCGTCCAGTACGGGCACGCGCGAAAGGGCGACATCATCGTAATTACATCGGGAACGCCCATCGGTCAGCCGGGGACGACGAACCTGGTCAATATCCATGAAATATCATAGCACACGAGCGCACATGCCGCCCACTTTTGTGAAACGTGTGGGTTCGATGAGGAAATGATCGCACATCCACTTGCTTTTTCGCTTCCATTTGCGTACATTTCCTGTATGGAACATTGGACAGATAAAGCAATAAAACAACATGTTGAAGAGCTGATCGAGGAGTCGTACCTCCTGACGCTCGATGAGTGCGAGGTTCGGGAGTATCTCCGTACGTTCGTAAAATCGTGCGAGGATTTGCTCCGCGACAACATCTCCATTCACGGCGACATCCGGCTGACGAAGGTCAAGATCGCCCTTCTCAAGTCCTATCTCATCATCAACAGGTCGCAGACGTCATCGGCACGCCGCTATCGCGATTCGTCCGTGAAGGAAGAAGGTGATGATGCCGCCGGGAGGCTTCTCGCCCGCCACGTACTTCAGATCAAACGCTCGGTCCTCAGGCTTCTGGAATCGATCGATCCCTCACTCGTGGTGAAGGTCCTCGAGGAACAGCACAGACTGCTCGATTCGCAGAACCGTCAGACACGAAGAAACGCCGCCCGGCGGACCGTCCTGGTGGAGATCGGATATTTCGCACTCCTCTTCCTGGCGTTCGGGGTGTTATGGGTGGTTCTTTTCAGATGAGCTTCACAAGGCGGTTTTATCCGCCTTTTTTTTGAATGTTTCCACGACGAACTGGTGAATGGGAGCCGCACGAGGCCGTGTCAACGGGTCACGACACCCGCACCGCCCCGCTCGTTACATGCGGAATCCCGGTTCGCCGCGAATGAACGACAGGCGCCGCATGGCAGATAGGATGCGCAATGCCCAAAAGAACCGACATTCATAAAATCATGGTCATCGGCTCCGGCCCCATCGTCATCGGCCAGGCCTGCGAATTCGATTATTCCGGAACCCAGGCATGCAAGGCCCTCATGGAGGAGGGATTCGAGATCGTCCTGGTCAATTCCAACCCGGCCACCATCATGACCGATCCGGAAACGGCCGATATTACCTATATCGAACCCATCACCATGGAAATGTGCGCGAAGATCATCGAGCGCGAGAAACCCGATGCGCTCCTGCCGACGCTTGGCGGGCAGACGGGGCTCAATGTGGCGGTCGAACTCGCGGAGAACGGTATTCTCGAAAAGCACGGCGTCCGCATGATCGGTGCGGACCTCGAGGCCATCAAGAAGGCCGAGGACCGCGAGCTCTTTTCGGCGGCCATGGACAGAATTGGAGTGACCCAGCCGCGGGGCGGTTTCGCCTACACGATGGACGACGCCTGGCGTCTTCTGGATGAAACGGGCTTTCCGGCGATCATACGGCCGTCCTTCACCCTCGGCGGCACGGGCGGAGGAATCGCCTACAACCGTGAGGAATACGAGTTCCAGGTGGGCCACGGGCTTGAACTGAGCCCCATCAACGAGGTGCTCATCGAGGAATCGCTCATCGGCTGGAAGGAATTCGAGCTCGAGGTCATGCGTGACCTGAACGACAACGTGGTCATCATCTGCACCATCGAGAACCTCGATCCCATGGGGGTTCACACGGGCGACTCCATCACCGTGGCGCCCATCCAGACCCTGACCGACCGCGAATATCAGCGCATGCGGGACTGGGCCATCGATGTGATCAGGGAGATCGGCGTGGAGACCGGCGGCTCCAATATCCAGTTCGCGCAGAATCCCGATGACGGCCGCATGGTGATCATCGAGATGAACCCGCGGGTGTCGCGGAGTTCCGCCCTCGCATCGAAGGCCACGGGGTTTCCCATCGCCAAGATCGCCGCGAAACTCGCGGTGGGATATACCCTCGACGAAATCGCCAACGACATCACCCGGAAGACAAAGGCATGCTTCGAGCCCACCATCGACTACTGCGTGGTGAAAATTCCCCGCTGGGCCTTCGAAAAGTTCCCCAGCGCCGACTCACGCCTCGGTACCCAGATGAAGAGCGTGGGGGAGGTCATGGCAATCGGCCGCACGTTCAAGGAGGCCTTCCAGAAAGGCGTACAGGGTCTCGAAATCGACCGTCATGGCTTCGGGGCAGATGGTGTCGACGATTCCTGGGACAAGGACAACTGGCTCTCCTATGTGAAAACGCCATTCGCCGACCGCATCTTCGCCGTCAGGAAGGCCATGCTGGCGGGACATTCGGTCGATGAACTCTATGAAGCCACGAAGATCGACCGCTGGTTCCTGTCCAATCTCATGGAACTGGTCGAAATGGAACGGCTCCTGTCCGACTATTCCCTCGATACGGCGACGTCAGAGCTTCTTTTGCGCGCGAAGGAACTCGGCTATTCCGACCGTCAGCTGGCCTGGCTCTGGAAAACGACGGAGGGGGCGGTCGCGGAAAAACGCACATCCATGGGAATCGAAAGCGTTTTCAAGACGGTTGACACCTGCGCCGCGGAGTTCGAGGCGTTTACTCCCTATCATTACTCCACCTATGAGGACGAATGCGAGGCTGTCCATACCGATCGCGAAAAGATCATGATCATCGGCGGCGGCCCGAACCGTATCGGCCAGGGCATAGAGTTCGACTATTGCTGCGTGCACGCGTCCTTCGCGCTGAAGGAGGACGGCTACGAGACCATCATGGTGAATTCGAATCCGGAAACGGTATCCACGGACTACGATACTTCGGACAAGCTCTATTTCGAGCCGCTGACCCTCGAACGGGTGCTCGCCATCTGCCGCAAGGAGCGGCCCGATGGCGTGATCGTTCAGTTCGGGGGACAGACGCCCCTGAAACTCGCGCGCGGTCTCGAGGCGAACGGTGTCCCCATCGTGGGGACGACACCGGAATCCATCGACATCGCCGAGGACCGGGAGCGTTTCGGCCGTCTGGTCGACAAGCTTGGCATTATGCAGCCTCCCAACGGTACGGCGGTCGATCTCGAAGGCGCCCTGGCTGTTGCGGATCGCATAGGCTATCCCATTCTCGTACGCCCGTCCTATGTCCTCGGAGGCCGGGCCATGATGATATGTTATGACGAGAAGGAACTCGAAAACTACATGAAGGAAGCGATCAGCGTATCCGAAGAGCGACCCGTCCTGGTGGACAGGTTCCTCGAGGACGCCGTGGAGATCGATGTCGACGCGGTCTGCGACGGTGAAGATGTCCTGATCGGCGGCATCATGCAGCATATCGAGAACGCGGGCATCCATTCCGGCGATTCCGCCTGCGTCCTGCCGCCCTACAGCCTTTCCGAAGATGTGGACCGCAGACTGCGGGAGAATACCATATCCCTGGCCCTGGAATTGAACGTGGTGGGCCTCATGAACATCCAGTATGCCGTCAAAAACGATGAGATCTATGTCCTCGAAGTCAATCCGCGCGCATCGAGGACCGTTCCCTATGTATCGAAGGCGATCGGCGTTCCTCTCGCCAAGGTCGCCGCCCGGGTGATGACCGGAAAAAAACTCAAGGACCTCGGCGTGCTCGAAGAAATCAAGATCGATTACTATTGCATCAAGGAGGCGGTGCTCCCGTTCATCAAGTTCCCCGGTGTGGACGCCCTGCTCGGTCCCGAGATGAAATCGACCGGCGAAGTGATGGGTGTGGACCGCGATTTCGGTGTGGCCTTCGCCAAGGCGCAGATGTCGGTCAACGCCCCTCTGCCAAAGAGCGGCACCATTTTCATCAGCGTAAACGACGCCGACAAGCCCAAGATCGTCCCCATCGCCCGCAAACTCGTTTCCGCCGGGTTCAGCATTGTCGCCACCGAAGGGACGCGTAAGCTTCTCGCGGAGAACGGTGTCGATGCCGATCTGATCGACAAGATATCCGAGGGCCGCCCCAATGTTCTGGATCTGTTGACCGACCGTTCTGTCGGCATGATGATCAACACCCCCATCGGCAGGGAATCCCTTCAGGACGACTATGAGATACGACGTTCGGCGATCATTCACAATGTGCCCTATACCACCACGATAGCGGGGGCGATAGCGGCCGCCGAGGG
>CAYNWJ010000225.1:0-6813 GCA_964400815.1 uncultured bacterium | reverse complement strand
CACGGCGAAGGGCCGCTTGCCGGAGAAGCTGCCGTCGGCCGTGATGTCGAAGCGCCAGATGGTCGGTTCGCGGGAACAGGCCAGATAGAAAGTGCGGTTGTCGGCGCTCACAAGACAGCCGTTGGGCACCGCGAACTCGTCCCACCCGGTCAGCCGGAGAAGTTTTTCGTCCCTGTTCAGATAATAGACCGATGTGCCGTCCACCGTGTCCCCGTCATCCTCCCGTACGCGTGATACGGTGAAATACAAGCCGCCGCGGGAATCCGTAATGAGGTCGTTCGGCATGCCGAAGGGGACGCCGTCAAACGTTTCCGCGAGCGTCCTGACGAAAGCGCCGTCCGGCCGTATCTCCGCCACGCGGTTCTCACGGATGTCGCAGACCGCCAGATTGCCGTTTGGCAGGGGCGTCGTTCCGCAGGTGACGATTCCGTCGGTGACCAGAATGTGGGAGCCGTCGGGCTGAACGGCATGGACGCCGCCTGTCCTGAATCCTCCTCCCGAACGCCGCCGTCCCCCACTGGCGCCGCTTTCACGGTCCCGATCCCCGTTCTCCCGCGAACGACGCCCGGAACCGTAATCGGAGAAATAGAGCATGCCGTTCATCCACGAGGGGCCCTCGGTGACATGGAGTTCCGGACCGCCGCCCGTGCCGTCGGTCACCAGTTCCGGCTCCGTGCCCGGTTCGATAATGGTGGACAGGAGACGCGTTCTCTCATCGAGGAGGCTTGTCCAAAGGGGATCGGCCGAGCGCGCGAAAACGGCCGCTTCCACCCCCTCGGGACCGCAGCCCAGCGTGAGGGTCTCGCCGGGGGGGAGGGCCACAACGGACCCGGGCGGCAGCCGCTCGCCGTTGCCGCCGGTCACGCACCATCCCCGGATCACCATGAACAACCGCTCCCTTTCGGCCGCCGGCCATGCAACCGTGCTCCAGGCGAACTGCCTGACGAAGGAGAGCGCGCCGTTGTACGCTCCGGCCATGCGGACCCCCGCTCCTTCCTCCGGGAAGATGAAGGGGAGTGTCCGGTAATCGACCACCCTTCCGGCGATGGGCCCGGAAGGAAAACCTGCACCGTCCGTTGGGACGGGAACGTGCAGTGCGGCAAGCTCCGCGCCGTCGTCCCCCGCCCTGAAGATGAATGGCGAATCCCCGTCCGGTGTCATGCTGTCGCAGAACAGGAACGGCGCCGCGCCGCCGTCGGGTGAGAGCAGTTCTCCCTCTCCGGCCACCACCGCGACCGCTCCGCCCATGTCGTCACCGTCTGCCTCGAGTATGGCTTCCGGTTCCATGCGATAGTGGACGAGTGTCACGGAGCTTCCCTCGACACGCCGAACCGCGATTCCTTCGGACGCGGACGGGAAGGTCCGGGGCGTGATTGCATGGATGGCCGGTTCGGCGGCGGCATCCGCGAACATGGCGGCGCCGTGAACGAGCAGGTACAGACAGGACAGGATTCGCAGCACGGACGTGTTCTAACCTTTCAGGGCGTTGTGGATTCTACCAGAAGAGCAGACCGCCGATATCCTGGCGCGCGTGGAGGTTCACGCCCAGAGGCACGCGCCGTATGTCGGCCAGGCTTCCCAGCGGTTCGATTTCGCCGTTACGGATGAGATTGATCTCGATGCGTCCCGGATCGCATTCCCCGAGGGCGCGTTCCCCGGCCATGCGTGTGTAATACAGTTCCCGCGGGTCGTGGCCCATGATATACGATCCCACCGTATCGACCTCGAAGGCGGACAGGCCGATCACGAGATAATTGACGAGCTGGTCGGTCCCCAGGCGGAACCCGCTGCCGTCGCGGCCGATGACGCCTTCGATGATGTTGATGTCGGGAGTGACGGCGCTGGCGGCGTCGAGCGCACGCTGGCACCACATCTCGTCCCACATGAGGGGGCCGGGTATGTCGCGGACGAAATCGCGCACCGCCCCGGGGTCGTCCTTGATCTTTCTGAAGGTCTCCCAGCCCCCTTGTTTCTCATAGGCCGGATAGCAGCCCTCATGGTCCCAGTGACGGTATCCCGCGGCGCGGTGCCTGAGGAATGACGATTCGATGTTCTGGTAATAGTCGCGGACGAAGTGACGGTTGAAATCGATGCCCCATGACTCTTTGCACAGGTATTCCAGGGATTCCCAGCGGGTGCAGAACTGGCCGTACCCCGTCGGCACGACGCCCTGGAGGTTCTTGACCGATAATGTGGTGAGCCCGAGATTGTGGCTCTTGAGCTTGGGCATGTTGATGAAGAAGGTGTCTTCGTCGCCGGCCGGACGGATGACCGGGAAGCGTTTCCAGACCACCGGATCGGGAACGTCCCGCCAATTGACCTCCCGCTTGCCGTAGTCCCGCCAGCTGCGGTACTTCGCCTCGATGAGATCGATGCCGTGGGCGTCGAACGCGTCATAGATGCCGGTGACACGGTGGCTGCGGACGGAACCTCCGCGGGAACTGACGATCGTGTTCGAATTGTCGAGGTCCCTGAGGCCGGTCACGAAGCCGGCGATGAAATCCGGGGACGTGATCACGCCGGTCACACGGCTCGCGACCTCGTCATGGACGGTGGTGAAATTGGGCCGGATGAGGGTGGAGCCGCCCTTGCGGCTTCCCTTGATGAATATCTGCGGAACCACGTCCCTGCCGGTCTGGAAGAGCTGTTCCTGCGCCCCTTCGAAGAAGCCCCGTCCGTCCCGCGACGCTGAGACGTGGGTTTCCACCAGGAAGACGGCGCGGGGGTTGTCTGCGATTTCCGGCCGTATCCCGATCATGGTGTTGCGTTCCCTGCCGCGCCTGATGATGTCCAGGCCCTCCATGATGCCGATGCCGCCGCCCGTGTCGACAGCCTCGGCTTCGGGCGGGACGGCGAAACCCGCCAGAGAGGTTCCGGCGAAAGCCGCGCCGAACGCAGCGCCCGACTGGAGAAAATCACGTCGTTTCATGGATGTATATCCCCGTGTGTGGTATGGAACGGTAACAGCCTGCGATCGTGCATCATATGAAATTCCGGGTATCCAGTTACGTCAGCATGCCGCTGTGCGTCATGATACCCCCCTCCGGACTTCGTCCTCGTCCCCCTAACAGGGGACCCATGAGCCGCCGGCGTTTGCAGTAAATGCCTCCCCTGTCAGGGGAGGTGTCACGACAGTGGCGGAGGGGTTATATAATTTGATGGCCGGATCTGATCAAATACTCGTTTCATATCATTTGAACTGGATGACCGGCTATGAAAATATAGAGAAGCGCCGGTGAAATTGCAACACCGGCGCTCATGTATGATGATTGTGTGGCGTGTCCTGGATGCCGTAAGCGATCCGGATGACGCCTCGTTCAGAGAATCATCCTGATCTTGCGCGTGAAATCCACCTCCTCCATGCGGCCCTTCGACACTTTGCGCGCCCACAGCTCGATGATTTCCCTGTCGTCCTCGTCCTCGACAGTATCGATCCACTGCTCGAGGTTCCCGTACTCCCTGGCCTCCGCGGTTTCCGTGTGCCTTGACGGCGGCGGAGCCGGATCGACAGCAATGGAGGTTCGTACCCGTGTCTGCGCCGCCGCGCCGGTCACCGTCGGTGCGGGTTGTGGTGACGCCGGAACGTTCTCATCGACGCTTTCCGGCGGGAGTTTTTCCTGTGTGGGACGTTCGGTGTCCGTTTTCGGCCGTGACGGGGCGGCAGGTCTTTCCGGGGCTGCGTGCTTTTGCTTTTTGTTTGCGACCAGCTCCGATCTGACGGCAGCCTGTCTGCCGAGGACCTTGGTGATGACATCGATCACCTTGGCCTTGTTGATGGGCTTGGTGATGTAGTTCCTTGCGCCGAACTGGAGCGCCCGCATGACCATGTGTTTCTGGCTGAGCGCGCTCACCATGATGATTTTCGCCTTGGGGAATTCCCTGCGGATCGCCTGCAAGGCGCCGATTCCATCCATGACAGGCATGGTGATGTCCATGGTCACGAGGTCCGGCATGAACTCCCGGTATTTCGATACCGCCTCACGGCCGTTGACTGCCTCCGCCACGACCGTATGGTCGGTGAACTTGGTAATGATTGTCGACAGATTTCTCCTCATCAAAGCCGCATCATCCACGATCATTATGTTTGCCACGTCGAGTATCTCCTTCCGGAAAGAATATATTATGCCGTTTCAAGCACCGTTCCCATGAACAGGAGCAGGATGTTTCCCTCTGAAGTGTCCGCCCGGATCACATAGGGGCGATCCGGGGCTGTTTCGAGGGTTTTCTCTTCCTGGCTGATCCTTCCCGGCGAATCGATGGATATGGTGAGGTGGTTTTCAGCCAGTGAATTCGTGGTGTTGCCGAGCACGGTGTTGAGCACTTCACCGATGCAGTCCACCCGGAGCTCGGGGCGTTCATCGGGGGTGACTTCATCCATGATCATCCGGTCGATGATGTAATCCGCCAGGTGCTGTTCGGCGGAAATGACGATCTGTCCGTTCAGCTCACCGGTGAAATCGATGAACGATGAAATGTCGTTGAGCCCGATTTCAGTGCCTTCAGCCTGTGCAAAGCTGCTCAGTTCCACATTCAGTTCCAGTTCGGTCTCCATGAATGATCTGGCGCATTCGATCAGAAGTCCGGCCAGCGTGTGCATCTTGCGTTCATTGTTGTCGGGATTCCCGGCCGGTGATGTGTCTGCTGCTGCCGGGGCCACGGCGGCGGCGGCGGAAGAAGCGTGGTCGTCGATGTCAACGACCAACTCCCGCAGGACGTCCGACGCCCTGACGGGAACGGGAGCCGCTTCTTTTTCGGTGTCACCGGAAATGGGGAGAAGGAATACGAAGGATGTGCCGTTTCCGGGGATGCTCGTCACCGCCACCTCGCCGCCGATCTTTTCGGTTTCGTTCAACACCGCCGCAAGGCCCATTCCCCGTCCCGAAAGCGCCGTGACATCCTCTTTCGTCGTGAAGCCTTCGTGGAAGATCAGGCGCAGGGTTTCCTCGTCGGAGATCCGTGTGCTGTCGGAAATGATCACCCGTTCGACCGCCCGCTGTCTGATATCGTCCAGGTCGATCCCGCGTCCGTCATCGGTGATAGTGAGCCGGATGCTGCCTTCGACCGTGTCCGCGGCGAATGTGATGACACCGTATTCCTCCTTGCCGGCATTGATGCGCTCGTCGGGAGACTCGATGCCGTGGTCGACGATATTCCTGAAAACGTGCGTCAGGGACTTGGCGAATCCCGTGAAGCGGTCCGGATCGATCAATACATCGCCGCCGTCGATGCCGAAATCGGCGATCATCCTTTCATATCGTCCCGCGAGCGAATTGACCGACTCGGGATAGGTCCGGAGGAGTTCCCTGAAAGGCATATATCGCAGTCTGTTGATCTCCGGCAGAATGACCCGGGCCTCCTCCTGTGGGAGGAATGCGAGTATCTTCTTCTCGATGCCGACGATCCGGTCCTTCTCCACGGGGATGATTTCCCTGGTGGAGAGAATGTCCTTCCCGATCATTTCGTGTATCATCGCCAGGTCTTTTTCCAGGAAGGACAGGGGCGCATTTTCCTCGAGGATCAGCTTGAGGCCCTGCCTGCTCAACCGTTTCCCGGATTTCATGAGCTGGGAGAGAACGTCCTCCAGGCAGTGCAGCTTCTCGGCGGCGCCGGTCATGTGGTAGTGGCCGAATCCGCCCTTGAAGGTGTGCACCTCCCGGAAAATGGCAGAGAGGGCGCCGGAGAGATCGTTTTCCGCTTCATCGACGATTTCGAAGGCCTGACGCTCGAAGAAATCACGGTATCCGGCGACGAGACCGCTGAATTCCTTTGCGTTCAGAATGATCTTGACCACCATACGCAGGTTGCCCCGTTCCATTTCCATACGGGTTTCGAGGTCGCGTTTTTCGGTGATGTCCGTCAGAATCAGCATGAAATGACGGTTTTCGCGCGTGTCGCTATCGCCGATGAGCTTGTATTCGATGCGGATGCTCTTGCCGTCGATCTCGACTTCCCCGGGAAGAAGGGACATGTACACCTCCTCAAGATCGTCATCCGTTTCGTCGAGGATGTTGGCGAATGTTTCCGCAAGGAGCGAGGCCTGATCGCCGTTGTCGGGATAAAGGAGGGCGGGAATTTCGCAGCCGCCGATGTCACGGCCGAAAATATCGCGGCATTCCGCGCTGTACTCATCATCGATGATCAGGTCGCGGTCAATGGTGAGAAACCCCTGGTCGGCGTTGTCAAGGAGGCTGTTGATCTTCCTGGTACGGTCGCTGACAAGCTCTTCGAGATGATCGCGATAGTTTTCCAGTTCACGTTCGGCCCGTTTACGTTCGGTGATGTCGGTGACCATGGCGAAGAACCCGTGCCGCATGTCTCCTTCGCTGCCGGAAAGGGGCGTGAAATGGAACAGGCAGATCACTTCCGAACCGTCGGGACGGCCGATGGTTATCTCATGGCTTCCCGGCGTTATGACATCCTCGGAAAGAAATTTCGACGTCGGTTCGTTTATGATGTCCCCGATCGGGAGACCCAGCATGTCGGCCATCGACTGGTTCACCTGTCTCGTGAAGCCGTCACGGTCGAATTCCCAGAAGCCCTCGACGGTTGTCTCGAGGATTTTTCTCATGCGCTTGCGGCTTGCGTCGACTTTACGGTGGGACAGTTCCGTCTCGCTCGAAAGATAGTGATGGCAGTTTTCCGGACGGTTCAGACCGTTGAAGATCGCCGTCGCCATGTGTTCGCACCTGCCATAGCCGCAAGAGCTGCAATTGTAGATGTCGGCCTCCGAGTATTTGTGCATGGAGGTGTATATTTCCCTGCGTTCGCTTTCGTTGGGTATTTTCAGACCGTTGGTTGCCGACCGGTCCACAT
>CAYNWJ010000224.1:0-6813 GCA_964400815.1 uncultured bacterium | reverse complement strand
CAGCCACTTCGAGATCGATGTGGACGACACCGGCTGGAAGGCGCTCGACGGCGAGCGCTGGACCTGGCTGCTCCAGTCGGGCAAAAATCGCCTCCGCGCCCGCGCGGTCAACAAGTCCGGCGCGCAGGGAAAACCCTCCGTGCTGGTGGTGAACCATGCCGATGCGCCGTTCGGCAGATGACGGCCGGAAGGTACATCCCATAACCGGTCACTACTGAAACGAGGTATGCGCAATGCACAAACACCCGCATGTGAAAACAATCGGGGGGCGGCCCGCGTGGCATGCACCGCTGTCGATGGTCGTTTTTCTTCTGTGTATCATGGTGGCGCCGCACGTCTCCGCCCAGACCATCCCCCTCCTCTGGGGCGGCTGCGGCGGCGTGTATTTCCAGGCGGAGGAGGGTGAACTGCGGGTGACCGTATACAAGCAAGACCTCAACAACGGCGGCGGGGAGACCCACCTCCGGGCGGTGCTCTTCGGCCCTGACCGAACCGTGCTCGATGAAAAGACCATTTCCGACGACGGTCTTCCGCGCGGGGGCGAACCCGGTCCGGTCGAGTCGGTGACGCTCCGGGCGGACATCGCCCACGCCGGTGTCTGCGGCATGATGATCGCGGTTTCGAACGACCGGTACGGCGAGCACGTGGCCTGGGGATTCGAGACGAACTGCCCGAAATGGCTCGTGGAGACCTCGCGGGGGCATCGTGACGCCCGCCACATGGAGCCGCTTGTGCCTCGAAGCCCGGGGCGCGGGGGTGCGATCAGTTTCCTCCCGCGGCGGGAAGCCTTCACCGTGGAGATGGAGGGGCTTGCGTCCGGGAGCGGCGCGCCGGTCCTCATGGACGCCGCCGGCAGGACCGTGGCCGCGCTCGACGTGACCGCCGACGGGACCGCGCTGCACGAGGTTCCGGCCGATCCCGAACGCGGTGTGACGCCCTGGACCCTTCGGCTGCCCTCCTTCGCGGGGACCGTGCACATCGACGGTGTCACCCGCTGGGAGAGGGGAAGCCGTCTGGAGAATCTCTCCCTCTGGACGTCCGACCGGTCGTCATGGTTCGATTTCCACGGCAACCGCTGGCTGCTCTTTCCCTACCACAAAACGGTCTATATCGAGGAAACATCGCGTGAGTCCCTGGACTTCACCCTCCACAACAACGGCATCGACGACAAGCGGATCACGCTCGATCTTTCCTTCGACGGCCCGACCTGCCCGGCTGACCTGTCGCGCCGCGAGGTGCGGCTCGCACCGGGGGAATCGGAGACGGTCACCCTGTCCGTCGGTCTACCGCGCGGAGCGGACGAGACGGCATGTCTGCTCCGTGCAACAGTGGCGGGCGCCGGCGGATACTCCACCTGCTCCTCGGTGACCGTCAGGCGCGGCGCGGCCCCTGCGCAACAGCCCCTCGACATTCCCGTAAAGTTGGAGCCCTACACCCACGAGAACCGTCAGTTCGGCTATCTGCCCGACTATCCCAACGACAACCAGCCCTATTTTTCCCCCGGAAACCGGCCGTACATCGCGGACGGTGACGGTGTCTGGCGTCTCGACGGCGGCTCGTGGAAGAAGACTGCCGAAATGCGGCGCGGGGACACCGGCAGGGTGGTTCCCCTGCGGACGATCAACTCGCGCATCGCCTTCGACCGCGATGGCGCGGTCTACTGTCTCGGGAGGGTCGACGGCGGCGCGGCGCTGGTGTGTTCGAAGGACGGGGGCGTGACGTTCACCGCATGGCCCCTGCCGGGACGGGGGAGTTTCGACATCGAGCCCTTCTCGGGGCACAATATGCCCGACGGTCCTCCGCCGGTTGCGCGGTTCACCCAGACGGCGGCCGATCCGAACCTGATCTGGCGGCGCATCAACGATTTCGACTTGATCCTGCCCGAGCGGACGGCGGACGGCGGGATACGGTTTCCCGAGCCGGTGCGGATTTCGGACATGGCCCTGGGGCTTTCCATTCATTCGGGTATTCCACAGGTGCTGGTGTCCCATGGACCGCTGGTGCATGTCACCTGGGGCGAGGCGACCGATCCCGACAAGGATGTCCCCGGCGTCCCCACCTTCGTCGCCACCTGCGACCGGCGGACCGGGAAGCTGACCGAACCGGTGCTGGTGGGGTACGGTCCCCCGGCGAACGACGTGCACAACACACCCTGCATCACCATGGACGGCGACGGGCGTCTGCATGTGCTCGTGGGCACCCACGGGCGGACCTTCAAATATGTCCGGTCGCTTGCACCGGATGCCGCCGACGGCAGGTGGACGGAATCGGAGGACGTGGGGGACGGTCTCAGGCAGACCTACGTGGGCATGGTCTGCGGCCCGGACAATACCCTGCACCTCGTGTTCCGGCTGTGGCTCGACGACACGACCTATTTTCCCGCCGGCTACTACGCCAACCTGGCATACATGAGCAAGCGCCCCGGGGAACCATGGTCCGCGGCCCGTCCGCTGGTGGTGGCGCCCTTCTCGGAATACAGCATCTTCTATCACCGGCTGGTCATCGACCGCACCGGCCGGCTGTTTTTATCCTATGACTACTGGTCCACCTTCTGGTTCTACCGTACGGACCACCGGGGGACGCGCCGCAAGCTCATGATGTCGCCCGACGGCGGCGGAAGCTGGCGGCTGGTGACCGGGAGCGGGATGTTCTGACAGGCTGATGAAATGATAAAGCTCTCATGGCATATGCCCTGAAAACATATACGCATCTCCATCGGAAACGAACCATGAAACGCCCCTGCGCACCTGTGTCGGAAGGCTTGAACATGGGGCGCAACGGGCGGGGTGACAAGGCGAAAAGGGCTTGACCTGGTGTTCGATTTGATGCACTATACGGACATGCAGTTGCACATGGTGCGTTAAGCCGGAGATGGATATGCCTGACGAGCAGGGAAGATTGACGCCGGATGAATTGCGGGAGCGGTGGAAAACGCCGCTTGGGAAGGCGTTCCGGGCGGAGATAATCAGGCAGTTGCAGAGTGATGATTGCGGGAGAAAAATTGATTGGGATAATTTGTGGGTGGAGTTTGAAGATGATATCATTGGCTGGGATGAATTTCCAGGTGTAATTGAAATAATACATGATTTCGATTTAACACATGATCTTTCAGAACCAATAGAGTTGTATTGGGAAAATCAGAAATTTGGAGACCTTAGAGGTATTAATCTCCATAATTCCATGTTTATTGAAGAAAATGAGCTATACTTTAATAAATGCATATTGAGCGGCATTAATTTCGAAATTGCAAATCTTAGTTGGATCAATTTTTCAGAATCAAAAGTTAATTATGCCTGCATTAAAAGTGCATATTTAAAAGGCGCAATTCTAAACAACGCTGTTCTTCACGATTCTAATTTCGAAAATTCCAATTGTCAGCATATTGTTTTTACAGGATCTGACTTGACAAGATCATTTTTTTATGGTGCGGATTTGCAGTTTTCTGTTTTCAATCAGGTATTTATTAAAGATACGAAGTTCAAGTTGAAATCTTGGTTTTGGAGAATGGGCTTTATAAGATCATATGAACCGACAAAATTTTTAGGTGCTGAATTAAAGAATATACGATTAGACTCCGACCCCATCCTGTACCGCGATCTCCTCGACGAACAATACCTCGACAAGTTCGAGGAGAAACACCCCCTCATCTATGCCTTCTGGCTCTTCTCCTCCAACTGCGGCCGCTCGGTGACGCTCCTCGCCGTATGGTCGCTCGTGATCGCCCTGTTGTTCGGGAACATCTATTCCCACCTCGATTTCAACTATCAGACCGCGGTGGAATGGTGGCGCCCCTACTACCTGAGCTTCGTGACCATGACCACCCTGGGCGTGTCGTCCATCGAGCCGGGGAATTTCCAGGCGGCGCTGGCGCATACGATCCAGAACGTGATCGGGTACGGCTGGCTGGGCTACCTGATCTCGGTGCTGGGGGCGAAGTTCACCCGCCGCAGCGCCTGATCCGCCGCAGCGCGGGGACGCTCACCGACATCGAGTATCTCGTCAATTTCGACTCCGGGACACCCCCGGCAATGTCCAGGAGTTCATCGTGGAGATCAACTGTCGGTTGTTCAGGGAATATGGTGCGCGCGTGACAGCCATGTGACGCGGAAGATTGGAACACGTAAAAAAAGCGGCGGGCGGGAACAGCCGTTCCTCACACCGACAAAGCCGACCGTATCTCGAAACACTGCCGGTCCTTCGCCTGATGGATGGTTTCAAAGAGCTCCCGGGCGCCGCGGTGATGGCAGTGGTCGGCTATCGTGCGGTAGAAGCCGCGCATCTGCTCCTCGAAATCGAGAATGTATCCGATCATCTGCCTCGGGGTGAACGCATCGCTGAAATCGCGGTCGGCGTTGCGGCATTTCCCGGGTATCTCCGGCAGCGACTGGAACCACTCGGCGCGCGCTCCCCTTTCCGGTTCCAGCTCCTCGAGGGAGGCCACGATGCCACGGTGCCGTTCCCGGAGATATTCCAAAAGGTCCCGGAAAGGCGTATCGCCCGCCCGCTCGGACGCGTGCCGGTAACAACCGTCGAGGCTCCGCTCGGTTTCGATCACTTTTTCCAGCACATGCGCCATGTCGGTATAGGATTCCACTGGTTTCACCTTCGCCGGGAGGATGGATCGGGGAGACACTGTGTTTATCAATATATAAAAAAAATGGGATTTGGCAAGAGGATTGAAACCATCTCAAGCCGAATCCCGTTCGATGTCGTATGCCGCTATTTACTGGTCGGGGTGGTCAGATTTGAACTGACGGCCTCTTGCTCCCGAAGCAAGCGCGCTAACCGGGCTGCGCTACACCCCGAACCGTGCAATCAGATTTGAAATATACACAACAGCCGGTGAAAAGTAAATGAAAAAGTGCGGTGGGGCCTTGTGGTGCGGGTTCAGTTCTTCCTGAACACGAACTCGAGCACGAACACAAGAAGGAATCCGACCGCGCCGAGCGCCAGGACCGGCGGAAGGGAGAAGTCGGTGGACGCCACCTTCATCCAGGGCAGGCGGAGGCTCCCCGCCATGAGACCGGTGATGCAGGCGAGGGTCATCGACCGGTGATGGGTGAGAAAATGATCGATGATGCGCGAGAAGGCCGCGAGACCGGCGGCCGCGCCGATGATGAAGGTTCCGGCGACGGGAACGACCAGTCCCTTGAGCGCGGAGAGCATGTACTCGTATTGCCCGAGGAAGACCAGAAGGAAGGAACCCGATATGCCGGGAAGCAGCATGGCGCAGATGGCGAATGAGCCGGAAAAGAAGATGATCGGGAGCGAATGGTTGGCGCCGATGGGGTTCATGCCCACGAAGGCGAAGGCGAAGACGAATCCCCCGAGGAATGACAGGAGCGTCCCCGCGGTGAAGGCGGAAATATCGCGTATGACGAAGATGCATGAGGAGAGGATCAGACCGAAGAAGAATGAAAAGATGAGGGCGACCTGGTGTTCCAGGAGATAGTGGATGATATGGGCGAGGGAGAGAAATGAGCCGGCGATCCCCAGAAAAAGCGGGATGAAAAAGGGGAAATCGATTGCGAGCAGGGATGTCCGCGCCTCACGGAACGAGCCGGTCAGGATGTGGCGCGCCGCCGCCGCCGTGTGCGTGAGAGCGTTGTCGATGCCTCCGATCAGCCGGGGATAGATGCCGGTGATGAGGGCAATGGTGCCCCCGGAGACGCCGGGGATGATGTCCGCCGCGCCCATGCAGACGCCCCGGAGAAAAATGAGGAAGGCCGCTTTCCCCTTCATTGTCCCTCCCAGCCGCGTTCCCCCACGAGCGGGACGAACGTACAGCCGCAGATGTCGTGCTTTTCGATCATGGAGGTGCCCTTGACGATCTTGATCAGGCGCTGTGAGGTCTTGTCGCCGACAGGGATGACCAGTCGGCCGCCCGTCTTCAACTGGTCGAGAAGCGTATCCGGTATGTCGGGGGAGCCGGCGGTCACGATGATCCCGTCGAAGGGCCCCTTCTCGCTCCACCCCAAGGTGCCGTCGTCGATCTTGTACGAGACGTTCTTGACACCCAGGCTTCTCAGAACGGAGCGGGCGGAGCGCGAAAGGTCCTTGTGGCGCTCGACGGTGTATACGGATTCTGCGATGACCGCGAGGATGGCGGTCTGGTATCCCGATCCCGTGCCGATTTCGAGTATCCTGTCCCCCTCAGCCACTTCGAGGGACTCGGTCATGAGGGCGACGATGTATGGCTGGGAGATGGTCTGATCGTCCCCGATGGGAAGGGGATAGTCCCCATAGGCCCGGGGCCAGAAGGCCTGGTCGACGAACATGTGACGCGGGACCACGCCCATTGCGCGGAGCACCCGTTCGTCCGAAATGCCGCGGGCTGCGAGCTGTTCGTTCACCATGCGGGAGCGGGCGATTTCATAATCCCGTATCTTCACGAAACCGTCCCCCGCCGGAATGTCCAGGATGAGATTTCGTCGAAGGCCTTCACCGCGGTCATGTCCAGGTGAAGGGGTGTCACCGATACGCTCCCCCGCTCGATGGCGGCGAAATCGCAGTCATCGCCGCCCCGCCACTGTTCGGGCTGCCCCGCAATCCAGTAGTAGGGCCGGCCGCGGGGATCGACCTTCCGCACGATGACGTCGCGGTAGGAACGGTTGCCGAGCACGGTCACTTCGAAATCCTCACCGCCTGGCGATGGCGGGATGTTGACATTCAGGAACACGCCCGCGGGAAGACCGTGCGAGATGACCGCTTCCACGACCGCGAAGGCAATGTCCGCGCTCCGCTCCAGGTCGGTGTTTTCGGGATCGACGATGGATACGGCGATGGCGGGGACACCCAGGATGGTCGCCTCGG
>CAYNWJ010000223.1:0-6841 GCA_964400815.1 uncultured bacterium | reverse complement strand
GCAACAGGAGTTCGATTCTCCTAGGGGACGCCAAATAAAAAAAACCCCGGCACAGGCGCCGGGGATTTTTTATGCGGGTATTCAGTTCAGTAAGCAAGGCCAGTAATATATGATACTGGCATATGATCAGAGCCGACTTTCGATTATATAACCCCTCCGCCACTGTGGTGGCGCCTCCCCTGACCGGGGAGGCAGATATGGCAAGCACCGATGGTACATGGGTCCCCCTGTGAGGGGGACGAGGACGAAGTCCGGAGGGGGTTATCATGACGAAAATCAATGTGCTTATGTAACAGGACAACCGGCTTTTCTTTTCCCCGCTGTCACACTCCAAATCATTCCCGCACTTCCAGATACTCGCACAACCGGTTGAAATTCGCGACGAAATCCCGGGCGTGGATACGGTTGTCCTCTGAGCTCACCCAGCGTCCCCGGCTGTCCAGGCCGGCGATGACGTCTTCCACCCCGGCGGACAGTTCGGCCATCCGGCGTTCATCGCGCCCGGCGTCGCGTCCGCTGTCCACGGCTTCCTTTCGCATGGCCTCCGCGCCACGGTCAAGGGCTCTGCGGTAATAGGCGATGCTCGACGGGATACCGTAACTGCTCTGCCATGAATAGCCGTTCCGCCGCTCCTCGCTGATCTCCTCCAGGGTATAATGAATCTTTTCGTCCCGGTCACCGTAGATGGGACGGTTCGTTCCCACCTCGTACATGCGCGCCCAGAGATTCTCGCCGATCTTCGAGCGTTCCAGCCAGTCGATGGCGGCGGGGATCGGTTCGAGGTATGCATCGTCTTCAGTATAGATAAAGATGTCGACCAGCGCACGGATGTTGCGCGATGTCACGGCGCTGCAGACGGCGGGCGGCTCGAACGCACGGGCCCAGGCCGGCTGCATGTCGTGGGAATACTGCTGGGCCCATCCGCTCTGGGGCGCCGGCATCTGTGACATGATGATGAAATCCCCGCCCTTCCGCATGCTGGCGAGATAGTCGGGATCGCCATAGATGCGGTGCGCCTGCATCATGAGCATGATGCAATCGTTGATGGTGTTGTCGTTGAAGGTGTAGTAATCGTGATAGCCGCCGATGAGCGGATACCACTGGGGCCAGGCGCCATTGTCGAACTGGCTCTCCATCATGAAGTCCATGCCCAGCTCCACGGCGTCCGTGAGCCAGACCTCGTCGACCACCTTGTCCAGCGCGAACAGGAACTTCATGGCGCCCTGGGTGATGTCATCGTCGAAGGTAGAGCGGCCGCTCTTCCGCTCCGGCATGGTCACGCCCGGCCGCATGTGGGAGACATCGACCCGGTGGTCCCAGCCTCCCTCGCTGCGCTGTCCCCAGGCGAGCGCCCGCCCCACATCGACGGCCGCATCCAGATAGGCGGGATTGTCCGTCACCCGCCAGGCCCGGAGATAGCATTCTCCTATCGACGGCGTCCCCGGCGGCTGCACCCAAATTTCATGCTCGCCCGCTTTTTCATAGACCGCCTCGCCGTACCGCTCCGTGAGATCGAGGGAATAGATGCCCACATATCCGCCGTTCGTGGCGATGGAGCGGAAGAATCCGAATGCCCGCTCCATGGCCTGCTCGACCGTCTCCGGGGCGGGGGCGGCGAAAGCATGCGTCCCGGCGGCGAGAACGATGATCAATGCGGCGAATGCCTTGGACCGTATGGATTTCATGCACAGCCTCCCTGTATGTTTCGATAACGCCGTGTGAAGCGCCTTTGTTTTTTCCGGGTATACAGTTTGTCCAGCAACGTATGATTCAGCCGCTTTCTGCAAAGCCCCCTTCCGTCGCTCCGCGCCACCTTCCCCCGAAGCGGGAGAAGGAAAAGCACCACGGCCTGGGCTCCCTCTCTCCATTCAGGGGGAGAGGGGTTTATCAACGTATATGTATGCTGACTTGGCTGGATAACCGAGTTGTTTATTACATCCTGCATTACCCAGCGGAGGGAGCGGCATCACCCCACGATGTTGCTCGACGCGGACGTGATGCGGTTGCGCCCCGATTTTTTGGTGATGGCGATCATGTTTTCGGCGCGCTTGACAAAGGAATCGACCGACTCGCCCTTCTGGGCATAGACGATTCCCATGGAGGCGGTTATCCTGTACCGCGCGTCGCTTTTTATGGGAACGCTCTGTTCGATGAGCACCCTGAGCGTGTTGGCGATGGAAAAGAGCTGGTCCTCCGGCGTGTTGTCCACGACCGCCAGGAACCGCACGCCGCTCCATCTGCCGAGTACATCGACTGCCTTGACGTTGCCTTTCAGGGTCTGTGAAATCACCTTGAGGACCTTGTCGCCCACCTTGCTGCCATAGCGGTCGTTGAGATTCTTGAAATTGTCGAGCTCGATCATGAGCAGACCGACCATGACATCATGCTCCCGCATTTCATCGAGCATGGAATGGATCTTCATTTCCACGTATTTTCTGTTGGGCAGGCCGGTCACCTGGTCGAACATGGCCATTTTTCGGAGCGTGTCGATCTTTTCGCGATAATGGGCCTTCGAAGAAATGTCGGAGAAGAGCTCCGCCGCCCCGACAATGCTTCCCGACCCGTTGCGGATGGGCGTGACACGCACCAGAACGGGTACACGATGGCCGTCCCGATGATGGAGGTAAACCTCCACCTGACGTGACTCACCGTCCTCCAGCGTTTTCTGAAGCGGGCACCCTTTCTCGCAGAGATTCACACCATCGGCATCCACGTGCCACAGAATGTTGTCGCCGCATTTGCGGCCCACAACGTCATTGGAGGCATATCCGGTGATACGGATCGAGCCGTTGTTCCACCAGGTAATGGTGCGGTCGCGTTCCACGACATAGAAACCGTCATGAAAGTCCGCGATGATTTTCTTTAAGAAGTCTCCTGGGTATTCCATGCGCGAGACCCTTTATGCATTTCACTCGATGATGCGCCGTTTCATTTCAATGTAACCGATTCCGGGCGAAAAACAAACTGCATCATGCGGAATTGCGCGCATTACCGGGGCAGGTATTTCCTGATGAGCGAATACCACAGGTAATACGCCCTGCCGTTGATATGAAGCCCTTCCTCGGTGAGATCGCTCCTGAGCGCGCCGTTGTCGTCCTTGAACCAGGGGTTGAGGTTCACCCACTCGACCTGTTTTTCGGATGCGAGCTTTTCGAGTTCGGCGTTCATGCGGTCGATGGCGGCGTTGTTTCGCGATCCCCACGTGAAATCGATGACCGGGAGGAGGCTCTGCAGATGGATTTCCGTCGCCGGGCTGTCCCGCCGTATGGTGTCGATGATCTCGCCGATCTTGTCACGCACCTGCGGTACGGTCTTGTCGCGATCGAGGTCGTTGGTGCCGATCATGAGGAATACCTTCGCCGGCCTGCCCTCGGTAACCTCGTCGAGCCGCTTCATGACTCCCCAGGCGGTATCGCTCGAAATGCCCCGGTTGGTGACACGAAGATCGCCGATGAGCTCGGTCCAGTTGCCGCCGTCGGTGATGCTGTCTCCGAGAAAACAGATCTCCCCTTCCGGATTAGGAAGGGTGCGGAACTGGTCCACCTTGTGTTTCCAGTATCCCGTGAAAGCGTCGATATTGTTGCTGCTGTCCGGCTGTGCGCAGACAAAACCGGCGCAGACCGTCGAAAGAACCGCCACGGCGTACATCACGAGCATCGTTTTCTTCATCACACTCTCTCCCCGCGGACCGCGCATTAAGGCCCGGCCGCTCCGTATCGTCATCGTATGAATCCCCGAATGATCGAATACCACTGGTAATAGGCCTCGCCCGTCAGGTGGAGACCGTCGTGGGTGCAGCTCTCCTTGAGCTGGCCCGTTCCGCTGTCCCTGAACCACGGATTGAGATCGATCCAGACGGCGCCCTTTCTCCGGGCGAGAGGCTCCAGCAGCCGGTTCAGCGCGTCAATCCCGGCATTGTCGAAATTCTTCACCCTGCCGTCGATGACCGGAAGGAGGCTCTGCAGATGGATTTCCGTTCCGGGGCTGTCACGCCGGATGGTATCGAGCACCCCGGCGATCTTGTCCGCGACTTCGGGCGGTTCCTTGCCGCCCCACGCCAGATCGTTCGTTCCGATGAGGAGAAAGACCTTCGCGGGCTTACCTTCCGTAACCTCGTCGATGCGCGCCATGAGGCCCCATGCAGTATCGCCGCCGATTCCGCGGTTGGTGACACGATCGCATCCGGTGAGCTCCCGCCACTCGCAGCCGTCGGTGATGCTGTCCCCGAGGAAGCAGATTTCACCCCCGGGATTCGGCAGCGTCCTGAACTGGCTTGCCTTGTGTTTCCAATAGGCGCCCTCCATGATGGTTTCCGCGGGATCGACATCCCGGGCGGGGGACGGTTTTATTGCTGTAATCATAAGCGCCGAAAGGATTAAGAATACATGCGGCACACGCATGCGGACCTCCTTTTTCATGCTCCGGGAACGGGGGTTGGGAATCGGTTCATTTTTCAATCTGGCGCTTGCAAACACTCCGGGGACACGGTATACTATATACAATTTGCATGACGTTCGCCAGTCTGAAAATGCTGTAAAAAATAGAATGAAAGGAGAGAAGCCCCGATGCGACTCGACATCGCCTATGGCGCCGAGGGACTCGCCGTCGAAATACCCGACAATAACCTCGTGAAAATTCTCCGCATGCAGGACAAACCGGCCATGGAAAATCCTGCCGTTGTCACCGCGGAAAAGCTCGCGAGCCCCACGGGATCGCCGCCGCTTTCGGAACTGGCCGGGGGAAAATCATCGGCCTGCGTTGTCATCAGCGACATCACCCGCCCCGTTCCCAACGAAATCATCCTCCCCCCCATTCTCGAAACGCTCGAACAAAGCGGGATTCCCCGCGACGCCATCACCATACTCAACAGCACCGGCATCCACCGGCCGAATGAAGGCGAGGAACTGGTGAAACTGCTGGGGCCCGAGATACCGAAACATTATCGCGTGGTGAACCACATGGGGCGCGACCCCGGCTCCCACACCAATCTCGGGGAAACGCCGCTCTACAAGGCCCCCATACTCGTGGACAGCCGGTATCTCGAAGCGGACCTCAGGATCGTGACCGGCCTCATCGAGCCCCACCTCATGGCCGGATTCTCGGGGGGGCGAAAGGCCATCATGCCGGGCATCTGCGCGTTCGAGACGGTGAGCGTGCTGCACGGTTTCGAGCCCATGGAGCACGAACGCTCGCGGGAGGGTGTGATCGAAGGCAACCCCGTGCACGACGAGATCATGTATGTTGCCAAAAAGGCGCGGGTCGATTTCATGGTCAATGTCACCCTCAACGAAAAAAGAGGGATCACCGGCGTCTTTGCCGGGGACCTGGAAAAGGCCCATGAGGAGGGCGTGGCGTTCATGCGGGGCCAGTGCCGCGACACCGTCCCGGAGCCGGTGGACGCCGTTATCACCTCATCCGCGGGATATCCGCTGGACCTGACCTTCTATCAGGTGGTCAAGGGCATGACCGCCGCCCAGTGGGTGCTCAGGGACGGCGGGGTGCTCATCATCGCGGCGAAGATGGCCGAAGGCATCGGCAGCCCGGAGTTCACGAAGCTCATGCTCGAAACGGAAGACTGGCGCGACTTCGTGGAGAATGCGCAGAAACCCGGGTATCTCGTTCTCGACCAGTGGCAGTTCCAGAAATTCTGCCAGGTGCTGAGAAAACACGAGGTCTGGCTCTATTCCGACGGCATCGACCGCACAACCCAGGAAAAACTCTTCGTGAACCCGCTGGAGAGCGTGGAAGCCGGTATCGAAAACGTGAAGGAGCGCTTCGGTCCGGACTCGCGCATCGCGGTCATCCCCGAAGGGCCGTATGTACTGTCGCAGGTTGACGGCGGCTGAACCGGTCAATCGATGAATTTTTTTGCATCACTGCGGACGAGGCCGGAAGAAGTGGCGCCGGCCACAGCTTCGCCAAGGGAGGGGCATGCCCGACATCATCGCCATCATCCCCGCCAGGTACGGGTCCACGCGCTTTCCGGGGAAGGTGCTCGCCGACCTCTCCGGCAAGCCCGTCATCCGTCATGTTCACGACAGGACAGCTGCCGCGGAAACGGTTTCCCGTGTGGTCGTGGCCACCGATGACGAGCGCATCGCCCATATCGTGAAGGAATTCGGGGAATGTGTCCTGACTTCGCCCGATCATGCGACCGGCACGGACCGTGTCGCCGAAGCGGCGGAAGTGACCGGAGGCGATATCATCGTGAACGTCCAGGGGGACGAGCCCCTGATCGAACCCGTGGTGATTGACGCGGTCGCGCGGAAGATGCTCGATGACGACGGCATCGTGTGCTCAACCGCCGCGTCGCCCATCGAAGACGAGGCCGTGTTCTCATCTCCCAATGCGGTCAAGGTGGTGATGGACCGCAGCGGCAGGGCGCTCTATTTTTCCCGCTCCCCCATCCCGTTCCATCGCGACGGTGGCTTCGGGTGCGCCTTTTTGCATACGGGCATATACTGCTTCCGTCGGGACTTTCTCGGGATATTCGGCGGGCTCGAACCGTCGCCGCTGGAAAAAGCGGAAAAACTGGAACAACTCCGAATGCTGGAGCATGGCCACAAGATCGGCGTCGTGGTCACAAATTACCGTTCCATGGGCATCGACACACCCGAGGATCTCGAACGGGCCCGGGAAATGCTGTCGCGGGACAGGCCGTAAGAGCTCAATAGTGGAATCCGTGTATCCAGTTCGGCAAGCAACATAAGATTCAACTGTTCTCTGCAAAGCCCCCTTCCGTCGCTTCGCGCCACCTTCCCCCGTACCGGGAGAAGGAAAAGCACTACGGGTCGGGCTCCCTCTCTCCCTTCAGGGGGAGAGGGGATATCGGGAGAGGGGG
>CAYNWJ010000222.1:0-6847 GCA_964400815.1 uncultured bacterium | reverse complement strand
GAAGGTGGCGCGAAGCGACGGAAGGGGGCTTTGCAGAGAAAACAGCTGAATCATACCTTGCTTACCGAACTGGATATCCGGATATAAAAAAGTGCTTGACAAAATTATTTACAATAGTAAATTTACAAATGTATTGATATTGCTTGCAAAGTAGGGAGAACCGAACCATGACACGTGACAGATTCAGCAGGGCCCAGTTGAAGATCATGCGTGTGCTGTGGGAGAAGAAACGCCTGACCGCCCGGGAACTGACCGAATACCTCAACAAGCGGGAGCGCATCGCCCACAGCACGGTGCAGACCGTGCTCCGCCGGCTGGAGCAGAAAGGGGCGGTCGATCACGACACGGAAGACAGGACGTTCTATTATTACCCGCTGGTCAGGGAGGACAACGCACGCGGAAGGGCTGTCAGGGATGTGATCAACGGTCTCTTTTCAGGGTCGCCGGCCGGGCTCGTCGCCTTTCTGATCCAGAACGAGGACATCGATCCCGAAAAACTCGCCGAGATGCATGAGCTCATCGACCGCAGGGAACGCGAAGAAAAAAACGACTGACCGGGACGGTTCGCCATGCTTGGCCATGTTACTGAACTGAGCGGATTGATGGTGCGGTTCGGGGTCAATCTGCTTGTGCAGTCTACAGTGCTTCTGGCGACCGGGGTCGCTGTTGCCCACTGCCTGGGAGACCGTTACGCAACCCTGCAATCGGCGGTTCTTCGAATGACATTCATCCTGTTCGCCTTCCTTCCCCTCGCCGGCGTCCTTTTGCGTCACACCGCGGTCGACAGGCCCGTGACATTGACCTGGACCGAATCCTCCATGTGCACGGTGCGTTCCTTGCCGGAGAGGGAGGACTGGGCGGCACCAGAAACCGGTACGGCGCTGATTCTTCCTGTGGATGATGCCCGTCCCGTGGATCACACCGCCGTTCCCGGGCCCTCCCCTGACATCGATGAATCTCCGGCGGTCATTTCTGCCGGGCCGCGGTTCGATCAGACAGCCTACCTCTATCTCCTGTTCGCCGGGATCTGGATTGCGCTGTCCAGTGTTCATGCCGTCCGTCTCGCCCGGTCCCACATGAATGTTACCGCCCTCCTCAGGGAAGCATGTCCCGCCGGAAAGGCGCTTCGGGGCACAGCGGAATCGACCGCCGTCGAAATGGGAATCCGCCCGCCGGAGGTGTATATCAGCACGCGTATCGCCACACCGCTCGTCGCGGGGGTTGTGACGCCCCGGTTGCTGCTTCCGCCGTCCGTCGATTCGATGTCGATGGCGCGTGAGATATTCATTCACGAGTTCGCCCACCTGAAACGCCATGACATACTCTGGAACATTTCGGTCAGCCTGAGCATTTTCCTGCTGCCCTTCCAGCCCCTGCTGAATTATCTGGCCAGGCGCATGAGCGATACGAACGAATACATCTGCGACGATCATGTGCTTTCGCGGGGTACGGACCGTTTTCAATACGCACGTCTTCTCGTCGATATCGCGGAATACATGCACCGCTATTATTCCACGGTCAATGTGTGGCTCGGCGCCGTGCTCTACCGTTCGATTCTCGATCTGCGGGTATACCGCATCGTCGATTCCTCACGCCCCATTCGTGTATCCGCCGGGAAAGGTCATGTCTCCCTTTCCGCCCTGATGTGCGCCGCGCTTGCCTCGGTGAGCCTTCTCTTCGGGGCCCGTGCGGTCCCGTTGTTCGATGGGACGGCGATATCCCCGGCTTTTGTCAGGACGGTCCGGCAGGCATCGCGGGAGGGAGTCGTTGATTCGGAATTTCCCATTTCGGAATCGGCGCGGGGATCGGATGAAACGCTGCGCGAATCGCGGGTGAAAACAGGCGCCTCCGCCGGAATGGTTTCACCGGAATCCGGTGATGTGGAGCGTCTCAATGTGGTCGCGGCGTCTCTGGGGCCCCGTACGCTGCCGGGGTTCCGGACGGACTATGATCCGGGAGTCATTCCATCACCGGCAGTGTCAACCGATGTGAGGGAACCCAGTCGAGAGGCCCCCGGCCGGACAGTCGCCGCCGATATTTCGAGTGGTTTTATGGCGATTGACCGTGAGACCGCCGATGGAAACCAGCTGATAGGTGACGGCGATATGATGAAACTTGCATACGTGTGGGGTGATGGATTCCGGCCGCCGGAGGGATTGAGCGTGCTCGGGAACCTGGACGCGGCGCTCAGGAAATTCACCGCTATATCGGCGGACATCGATGCGCCCGTCAGGGTTGCCTCGGAACGCCTGCACTCCGTCCCGTTCCTGTATGTCATCACTGATGACATCTTCGATCTCACACCGGTGGAGCGGGAGAATATGGGACGGTATTTACGGCGGGGCGGGCTCTTGTTCATGGAAAGCACCACCCCTCTCCTCGAGGGTTCCACCTCTGAAGTATCGTTCCGCAACCTGATCAAAAACACGTTGGTTTCAGGCGTCAGGTTCGCGCCGATACCCGAAGATCATCCCGTCTTTCACTGTTTTTTCGACATCGAGAGTGTTCCCGCGATACAGACGAACACGGGAATGATCATGATGAGTGATGCGCAAAAACTCTCGGTGTTCAATCGCGACACCATCGTCAAATCGATGCTCATGTCGTCCCGGAAGCATTCATTCGAGGGGGCATGGCTCGGTGAAGAGCTCGTAGCAGTTTTCTCCCGACTGGGTTATGGTGTGAGCAGGAACTTCACACTGAATGATTCACAGATGAAAATTGCGGTCAATTTCATGATGTATGGTTTGAAGCGGTGGTCGAAAATGAATGGTATCGCGTATTTCGAATCCACTGCCGGCATGCAGTGAACCGAGTGCATTCCCCGGAGTATATTCCGGTGTAAAAAAACCCCCCGATTTTCGACCGTATCCCGGCCCTGACAGAGATGAACATACAGCACCGTCGTCTGCGGCACCCCGCCTCCCCTGTGAGGTGAGGTGTCACGCATGTGACGGAGGGGGTATAGTGCCATTGGTTTGATGTCCCGGGCTTCAGTTCGGGGCAGTACATTGGAGCCTTGCCCGCATCACTGCATCATCGATCATCACAGCTTCGAAAGGTCGATCATGGGATCGACTCGCTCGTCCGAGGCGAGAAGTTCGTCCCAGGTGATCTCCTCCCGGCGGTATGCGGCGACCGAACCGAGGATGGCGGTCAGGGTGGAGACGGCGCCGCTATGGGCCTCGTTGACGAATCTGCCGCTTGTGATGCTGTCGATGAAGGCCTTCTCCTTTTGCGGATCGGCGTCGTCGAGGGCGGATGTGAAGTTTCCGGCGTTCCAGTCCTCGGCGCTGATCTGACCCGGCGCGCCGCGGGTGACCCCGGAGTCCCACTCGTTGGCGCCCGTGATGAACACGCCGCCCGTGTAGTGCGATTCGCTGATGCCTTCCGTGCCGAAAAACCGCTCGCACACGTCACCGTACCCCGGATCGAACTGCTGGGACTGGAAGGCCACGGGGACCTCGCCGGGATAGTCGAATGTGACGAGGAAATGGCTGCGGTTGTTTCCCCACTCGTGACGCCCCTTCCGGCCGCAGACGCCCGTGGCGCTCGCCGGGTGGGAGTCGAGCACCCAGTTGCAGATATCGAGGACATGCACCCCCTGGAGGAGGATGTTGTCGCCGGAGAGCGCGCGGTCGAGGGCCCACAGCCGGAGCCGCATCTCGTCATGGCTGTTCCACGACGGGGCCGTTCGCTGCGGGCCCGCAGCCAGATAGAAGGTCTGGCCCATCACGATATCGCCGATGTCGCCCCTGTGGATGCGCCTGACCATCTCCACGAACGGGGTGGCGTGACGGATCTGGAATCCCACGGCGATGCTCAGATCCTTTCCGGCGCGCTCGCCCGCGGTCATGATGCGGCGGCAGCCGTGCACGTCCACCGCGACCGGTTTTTCCAGGTAGGCGTGTTTTCCGGCGTCCACGACGATGTCGAGCTGGTCGGGATGGATGAAATGGGGCGTTGCGATCAGCACGGCGTCCACATCGGACGATTCCGCGAGACGCCGGCAGGCATCCGGGCCCCTGAAGGCGTTCTTCGCGGGGATGGACGGCCCCCCGGTTTCCGCCAGCTTTTCATTGAAGCGGGCCATCCCCTCATCGAGACGGTCCTCGAAGATGTCGGCGGCGGCGGTGACAACGGCATCCGTGGTGTCCATGAACGAACGGCCCACGTGGATGCCACGGTTGCCGCAGCCGACCACGCCGATTCTGACTGCGGAATTACGGCCCGCGCCGAAGGCTCTGGCGGTCGGGAGAACGGTGAGACCGGCGGCGGAGGATGATTTGAGGAACTTTCTGCGGTCGATGCGTCCATTCATGTGTCGATTCCCTTCCCGGTGTGCGGCGCCTATGCCCTGCCCGCGATGATTTTGTCCATGCGCGCGTTCACATCCTTCAGGTAGGCCTCGTCTCCGCCCCTGAGCTCCGCGCCCATCCATCCTGTATAATTGATGTCGCTCAATGCCCTGCGGACTTCGAGCCAGTCGATGGTGCCGTCGAGGATGTTGGTGAAGGTCTTTTCCTTCACGTCGAACCCCTTGATGTGCAGCTTGACGATACGGTCCCCGAGGGTGCGGATCCAGTCGTGGGGAAAACCGTACAGCGCGATGTTTCCCACATCGAAATAGGCCCTGACCAGGGGGCTTTCGATCTCGTCAATGTACCGCGCGAACTCCAGGGGGCTCAGAAGGAACTTGTTCCAGACGTTCTCCACGGCGATGACAACGTTCAGGTCACGGGCGAGGGGAAGCAGCCTCCGCAGCTGGACCTGCGAGCGGTCATAGGCGTTCCGGTAGGAGGTCCCGGCGTTCACCACGGCGGGGACGAGCAGAACGGTCTCCGCACCGAGATCGCGGGCGTTGTGAAGCGATGTGTTCATGCCCTCGATGCTCTTTTCGACCGTCGCCGGATCGTCGCTCGAAAGGGGATATTTCCAGTGGGCCTGGTTCATGATGGAGTGGATTGTGACACCCGTGGACGCGGCGGCCTCCTTGAATTCGGCGACCTCGTCGGCTGTTTCGAGGGTCGGAATCTCCACGCCGGCGAATCCCGCCCGCCTGATCAGGGCGAACCGGCCGGCGACGCTCATTTCCTTCGGGAGCATGCCCCAGTAGAGGCTCTTTTCGATGGTTCCCCTGAAAGGCTGCGCCTTCACTGACCGTGGTCCGAAAGCAGTGGCCGCCGCTGCCGTCCCCGCAGTCGTGACCGTCGATAGAAACTGTCTGCGTGAGAGTGGTGCCATGGTTGTATCCCCCTCTGTCCGCGATACGCGGGATGCGTGCCTGTTCATGTCCGGTAACCGTTCGATACTGCAATATTGAGGAATCCCGTGGTGAACACAAGTGAAAACCGGACCGGATACCTGACCGCTCCTCCGTTCCGGCAATCGGCGGCATGAAAGGATTGACCGCTCCGGTGGTCGCCTGTATATTGTTAATGATAACCGGTTCTTCGATCTCTGCGCTTCTTCGGAAAGGCGGCATGTGAAACATGGTAGGCATCGTCGGTCTCATCGCCCTGCTCACGGTTCTCGGTCTGTCGCTGGTCATCACGAAGATCGCCACACAGGCGCTCACGATGACCGGTCTTTCGGAGGATATCGCTCGGTTCCAGGCGCGGTCCGCATTCACGGGCACCGGATTCACCACGTCCGAGACCGAAAAAGTGGTGAAACACCCCGTGCGGCGGAAAATCGTCATGTATCTCATGATAGCCCGAAGCGCCGGTCTGGTCACCATCATCATCTCGCTGATACTTTCCTTCGGGGTGGGCGATGACGGCGAGGGCCGCATGATGCGGCTCGGATGGCTGATCGCCGGGGTCGGAGTTCTCTGGGTCATGGCGAGGAGCGGTCTGATCGACCGGGTCCTGAACCGTGTCATTCAGTGGGCGATACGGACGTGGACCGATCTCGACACCCGTGATTACGCCGAACTGTTCAATCTCCACGGCGACTACCTCGTGCGGGAGCTGACCCTCGAAGAGGCTGACTGGCTGGCCGGCAGGCGGCTTGGAGAATGCCGTATTTCGGAGGAAGGCGTGACCGTTCTCGGTATCTACCGGGACGACGGCGATTATGTCGGCGCACCCGACGGGGACACGGAACTCTATGCCGAAGATCGGCTGATACTGTATGGCCGCGCGGAAGTGCTTCAAAATCTCGATGAAAGACGGAAGGGCATTGTCGGGGAACGGGAGCACGAGGAGGCGGTTTCCAGACAGGAGAAGGAAAACGCCGAGCAGAAAATGCGGGAACGGGAATACAGGAGAAAAAAAGACCGGAAGGGAAACGACACATCCGATACGGAATAGAGGGGCTGCGATGCGGCGCCGGCCCGGCACGGGACGCCGGTATCACCGGGGCCGCGTTCTTCCTTCGGCCGTTGCATGAACACCCGTCATACCGGAGTATCATCCATGCCGTCACACACACCACGCGATATCTTCCTCGACGCGGTCCATCGTCGCCCGACCCCCCGGCAGGCGGTGGGAAGCGCCACCTCCATCGTCACCGTCGATCTCATGGACCATACGGGATTCAGCTTTCCATCGGCGCATACCGATCCCGAAATCATGGCGGGACTGGCGGCGGCCGGGCACACCGTTCTCGGTTTCGACAATGTGATGCCCCTGTTCAGTGTGTGGCACGAGTCATCGGCCCTCGGCTGCCGTGTTGACTGGGGCGGGAAGGGCCGGATGCCCGATTCGCGGGACCGTTTGTACGCCATCGACGACGACATCGTCATTCCGCCGGATCTTCTTTCGCGGCCCGGATGCGCGGTCCCTCTCGAAGCCCTGGGAATTCTGGCCGGACGGTTCGGCGGAAAGGTCGCCGTCACGGGCAA
>CAYNWJ010000221.1:4025-6885 GCA_964400815.1 uncultured bacterium | reverse complement strand
CCCATGAGAATTCCCTGACGGAGATCATCGAGATGGCGGGAGGGTTCACCGAATTTGCCAACCTCGAGGAGGCCCGGATCATCAGGCAGTCCTCGTCGGCGCTCCGGGACCTCGAATACGAGCGTCTGCGAAGGATGTTCGTGGCGGACATGACCGAGGAGGAATACGAGTTTTTCAAACATCGCTCCCGCCAGCAGGAAGGCATGATTTCCATCGACTTCATCAAGTTGTTCCGGGAAGGCGACATGACCTATGATATCATGCTCGATGACGGTGATCACATTTTCATTCCTCTCAGGCGCGAACTGGTGAACGTTCTCGGTGCGGTTCAGGAGCCGGGATACATCAGGGTCGAGCCGGAACAGGAACTCATGTATTACATTGCGCTCGCCGGCGGCTTCAACTGGAACGCCAAGCAGCGCGGCGTCCGTGTCATCAAGGCCAAGACAGGCCAGCGTCTCAGGCCGGGCGGGAATGTCACCATCGAGGGCGGCGACACCATTCACGTGCCGGAAAAACAGCCCATCAACTACTGGGAGCTGTTTCTGGAAAGCACCCAGCTTTTCGCCAACATGGCCACTCTCATCATTATTGCGAGAAATCTGACCGAATAGGAACCACGACCGAGTCCGAAGTGGAGTGATTGCATGGATAACAACGGAACGCCGGTGGAGCGCAAGGATGTCAACATCCTCGATTATTTCTTCCTTCTCTACAAGGCGAGAAAGTTCATCATCATGAATTTCCTGGCGGTGACCGTGCTGGCGGCTGTCGCCAGTTTTCTCCTGCCGAAATATTACAGAAGCGCCGCGATGCTCCTGCCTCCCCAGGAACAGAAACAGGCGTTCGGTTTTTCCGATGTGCTTTCATCGATTCCGGTCACCCGTCTTCAGCTCGGCACCCGGGGTTCCCCGGTTGACCTGGCGATCGGTATTCTCAAAAGCGAAACGGTCGCCGTGGGCCTCATCGATCAGTTCAATCTGGTTGATGTGTACGGTGTCGAAAACCGGGACCAGGCGCGCGCCATCCTCAAGGGTCTGACCGATGTGTCTCTCTCGAAGGAGGGTCTTATCGAGATAGAGGTCCAGGACCGCGACCCGGTTCGTGCGGCGTCAATCGCCAACAACTATGTCGCGCTGCTCGATTCCGTCAAGATGGCGATCAATCAATACAAGGCGAAGGACCGCGCGGACTTCATCGAGCAGCAGATTCGTGAAAACGAGATAACCCTTCAGCAGGCTGAGGTGGAGCTCAAGGAGTTTCAGCTGAAAAACAAGGCGGTCTCGCCCTACCAGCAGCAGCGGGTGGCGATCTCGGTTTCAGCCGATCTCGAACTCGATCTCATGAAGAAGGAGAACCAGCTCAAGGCATTGCGTTCGAAATCATATACCGACAGCCATCCATTGGTCAGGGAACTGCTCAACACGATCAAGTTCAGCGAGGAACTGCTTCACAACATGCGTTTCGGATCTCCCGTCAAGGGCAGGGAATCACTGTTCGTTCCCCTTCAGCAGGCGCCGGACCTGACCCTTCAGTATGCCCGTCTCGCTCGTCGTGTCGAGATTCTCGGCATGCTCGAACAGCTGCTTCGCCAGCACTATGAGGAATCCCGAATCGAGCAGGTGAACACCACATCGACAATCACCGTCCTCGACCGCGCCAGACCGGCCCAGCAGAAATTCCGGCCGAAACGCAAGCTGATCGTGCTGGTGGCCGGCGCGGGCTCCCTCTTTTTCTCCATCGTCACAATCCTGATCATCGAGTATATCAACAGCCTGGCAGCCATGAATGTGACCAATCGGAATAAGGTCGACCGCTTCGCCAGGTTCCTCAGGATCGAAACGTAAGACATCGGCGGGCATGAGCTTTCTCAGGGGTTTCTCCATAGCGATGGGGGCGAATATTCTTGTATTCGCCCTGTCTTTCCTGAACAACAAGCTCATCTATGTGTTTCTCGACGATGCAGACAACGGGCGGTATTTTCTCGTCATGCGCCTGTCACTCCTGTGCGCGCTTTTCTTTGGCGACTGGATGCGGCTTTCGAGCATGAATATCGCCGGGCGCGACAAGGATCTCATTCCCTCTCTCTCCGCAAACGCGTTCTGGTTTTCCGCAGCGCTTGCACTCATCGTTCCGGCTTCTCTGATGTTCGCGCCCGTTCACAACGGCGGAGCCCTTTTCGGGGTTCCCTTCTCCCTGATTCCCGTCGCACTCGCCACGGGTGTCCTCCTGACTGCGCGCAACAACTGGCAGTCGTTTTTGCTTGTCGAACACAGTATGATCGCCTACGGCCTTTCCTTCGTCGTCTGGGGAAGCGTGTTTCTCCTCCTCGATGTAATATTTCTTGCCGTGATGGAAGGCGGACTGCATCTTGTCCTGACGGCGCTTGTCGTGTCATCAGCACTCAGCGCCGTCTGGTCGTTTGTTTTCAACGCGCGCGCTGGCCGGCACTCGTTCAAACCGTCGCCGGCTCTCCTCGGAAGATCTGGACGGATCGGCATGCGTGCGTGGCTGGCCGTTCTCGGCATGTATATCATGACCAACATTCACGCGTTTTCCATCGGTCCCCTGAGCGGTTCGCCCGAAAAGGGGTTGGTCATGGTCGCCATGTTCTCCGTGGGCTTCAGGATATTTTCACTCTTTCAGCGCGGCTCCGATGTGGCGGGTACGGTTCTCTATTCCCACGTTGTCCAGCAGACGGAGACTGAAAGTTCCAGAATGACCATGATCGTGGCGCGAAATGCGCTCCTGATCTCGATCATCTTTTCCGCCGGAGCCGCATGCGCCGGAAAACTGCTGATTCTCATCATCGCCAGTTCACGGTATCTGGACGCGTATGTTCCCTTGCTGTTCATGCTTC
>CAYNWJ010000221.1:3756-4015 GCA_964400815.1 uncultured bacterium | reverse complement strand
GGCAGTGTGATCAACAATTTCTACTGGGGAAGAAATTATCCGGCCGCGATAGTCGCCGCTCCCTATGCGGCGGCCGCCGCCGGACTGGCGGCAACACTGTTTCTGCTGCCGCGCTATGGTGTTTCCGGGGCGGCGCTCTCCTTTTCGATCATGAGCTGCGCGTGGCTGGTGTTCCTTGCGGGCCGCTTTTCGTCCGACACGGGCATACCATCCTCCCAGGTGCTCGTGCCGAAGCTGTCCGACATGCACAAGATCGCAC
>CAYNWJ010000221.1:0-3746 GCA_964400815.1 uncultured bacterium | reverse complement strand
GAGAAAGGGCCGTTCCCGATGAGAAAGCGCGATGACATCCTGTCGGTCGGTGTCGTTTCCACCGTGTTTCCGACACGATCCAATCCGGCGGCGGGCATTTTCGTGAAGGAGGAGCTCGATCACCTCTCCGGGCATGCCGACATGCGGCTGCTCGCACCGCTGCCCAATCAGCATTGGTTCCGGGAGCTTCGGCATGGCGGAGGAGGCGCGGGGACCGCCTATCCCGTCATTCGCCCCTTCGCACTCGCGTTTCCCCGCTGGTTCATGCAACGGCTTTATCCCGCAAGCCTTTCCCTGACGCTCGAGCGGTTCGGCAACGCCCTTTTCGAGGGATGCGATCTCATCCACGCCCATAATGCGTTCCCGGAAGGGTGTGCGGCGGTTCGGGCGTTCTCGGACCGGGTTCCCGTCGTCGTAACCGTCCATGGCAGCGACATCAATCATTTCGCCATGAAACCAAATCTCAGGCCGGGCATCGTTCGATCCCTGAACGATTGCGGGCATATCATCTGTGTCAGCCGTGCACTGGAACAAACACTTCGGGAAATCGGAGTCACCACACCCGCGACCGTGATTCACAATGGTATCGATACCGGCATGCTCATGCCGGGAGGGAAGAGCGGGTGCGCCCGCCGTCTCGGGCTCGATCCAGGGAGGCCGCGTCTGCTCTTCGCGGGGAATTTCGTGCCGGTCAAGGGGATCGAATATCTGATCGATGCGTTCCCGGCGGTTCTCGGTGGATATCCCGACTGCGAGCTTGTTCTTCTCGGCGCCTCGCCCGGCGGCAGGGATCATGAAAAATATCGTGAGCGCATAGTGAGGAGCGGGGCTGAGGCTTCGATTGTCATCCGGGAGCGGGTGCCGCATCATGAGTTCTCCCTCTGGGCGGGGGCCTCCGATGTCCTCGTGCTCCCCAGCATCAGGGAGGGGTTCGGTCTTGTGGCGGCCGAGGCGCTGGCCTGCGGACGGCCGGTGGTTTCCACGCATTCAGGCGGCCCTGAGGATATCGTGCTGCCGGGCATGGGCGCTCTTGTCCCGCCCCGCGATTCCGAAGCGCTGGCACGGGCGATCAAGGACGTTCTGGGCGGCGGGGGCATCATGGAGCCGGAGGAGCTGCGCGCCTCGGCCGTGGAACGGTTCTCCTACCGCCGTATCGCTGAACGGATTCATGGGGTCTACCGGCAGGTGGTGAAATGATGCTTGTCCGCCTGTCCCTGAGGAACGGACCTGTGACATCGGCGCCCGGTCCCTCATGCGCTCTTCCATGACCGGGAAACACGGACGAAACGGCAGTCCGGTTTACACGCTGTTTCCGGCACGTAAAAAAATTGCCTTGGACGGTGTTTCTGGCGATATTGAAAACGCGCGGTTCATGGTGGGTCATCCGAGGCCATAAAGCCTTATATGTGACTGCGCCGTGGGCCTGGACAAAGGACAGCGATTTATATCGATTCACCGCAGAACCGAAACGGAGTTTACCGCTTGCAGAAAACAATAGGAGCTTTCCCTACCAGAATGGTCGTATTCATCACCGACCAGGTGATGCTGACACTGGCCTTTCTCTTCACCTTCTGGCTGTCGTACCACAGCGGCCTTTCGCCCGACAAGCCTTATGTGCCGCTTCGTGACAACATCATTCCCGGCCTGGTCATCAATTGCTACTGGCTTCTTCTTTTCGCCGTTTTCGGCCTCTATGGAAAATGGAAGAACACCTCCCGGTTCGACGAGATCATCTCGGTCTACAAGACCATCACCATCGGGGCGGTGCTCTTCGTGGTGATCGCCTTTTCGGCAGCGCTCGATATCTCGCAGGCCAAGCTCATCGCCCTCGGCTACTGGGCCGCCCTCATCGTGCTCGTGGGCACGGGGCGCATGGCGGTCAGGAGCGTACAGCGTCTGCTTCTTCGCAGGGGTGTGGGGCTCAGGCCCTCGGTCATTGTCGGCTCGACGCAGCTGATCATCGAAATGATACGGAAGATCAACAGCGCCCCTTCTCTCGGCTATTCGATCATCGGCGTGATACCGACAGCGGGAAAGAAGCGTCTGAAATGCATCGAGGACCGGCCCGTTCTGGGGATGCTCGACGATCTTCACGAGATCATCGAGACCCACGGTATCACCGATGTTCTCATCGCCCTCGAATTCAAGGACGACGAGGAGATTTTCACCATCATTTCATCCGCCGATTCCTTCGATGTCGATTTTGCCATCCTTCCCGGGCCGTCCGATGTCCTCGCAGGGAGGATGATGTTCAATCAGCTCTATGGCTTTCCCATGATCAGGATACTCGCCGAACCCATGCCTCCATGGGAGAAGAATGTGAAACGGCTCCTGGACATCGGCGTCAGCCTTCTCGTCCTCGTCATTTTCTTCCCCGTCATGCTGTTCATCGCCGCGGCGATCAAGCTGGAAAGCCACGGCCCCGCGCTCTATATCCAGGAACGGGTCGGATATCGCGGCAACCCCTATCATCTCTGGAAATTCCGTTCCATGGTCCAGGACGCCGAGAAACTGACCGGACCGGTCTGGGCCAGCAAGAACGACAGCCGCATCACGAAAGTCGGCGGAATAATCAGGAAGCTCCGTCTGGACGAACTGCCCCAGGTATACAACATCATCAAGGGTGACATGAGCCTCGTGGGCCCCCGCCCGGAGCGGGCGTTCTTCGTCGACAAATTCAAGAAGGACATCCCCTATTATCCTCTCAGACTGAAGGTGAAGCCGGGGTTGACCGGCTGGGCGCAGATCAAGCACAACTATGACCGGTCTCTCGACGATGTCCGTGAAAAGCTGAAATACGATCTTTATTACATAGAGAACATGAGTCTCAACATGGATTTCAAGATCATCATAGCCACCATCTTCGTCGTACTCGGCCGCAAGGGGGCCCATTGATGCGTCTCCCAGGGATCAAGTCCGGTTTGCCGAAGATGTCGCCCGGCACGATTCGGGCGGTCGTGTTCCTTCTTCTCATCGGCATCACCATCGCGTTCTGGCTCTACACGCAGGTCATCTTCAACCATGTGCGCGAATTCCAGGAATCGGTGGTGAACACCCAGGTGCAGATATACCTGGAAATCGTCGATCCGCGCTCCTCGTATGACGAGGGTCTTTCGCGGGAGCTGATCGAGCCCATCGTGTTCGACGCGCCGTACCCGAGCATCTACACCGACAGCGAAGGTCACCCGATCCAGGGGCTCTGGAACAATGTCGGTGTCGCGGCGGACGATACGACGAAGGAATCGCGGAAAAAGCTTCTGGACCTCATCGAAAAGATGGACCGGATCAACGAGCCGAAATCCATCGCCATGCCCGGCCTCGAATCACGCGTCGACACCCTCTATGTCTATGAAATGCCGCCAGATCCGGAGGCGCCTGTCATTGTCACGGACCAGTCGAGCAATTATCTGTATTCCCGTAACGTGGACATCGACGCGGCGGATACCTTCGCCCTCCAGGAGTTCATCGACGCCATCGATGTCTATGCCCGTCCCGTCCGCCTGGAAAAAGAGGGGGAACCGACGCTTGTCTACCACAGCCCGAATTCCCGTTGGCGCTGGCCGCTTATCGTTGCAAAGGGGGACGGCGTCCCCGTCTATTGGCGGGACATCGTCATTTCCCGTAACAATATCGGCGATGACGGCATACCGCGCCTGAACGAGACGATACGCCATTTCGCGCGCAACGGCGTCTCCTACCGTATCGTCACCACGAGTGTTCCCATTTACCGTGAATGGAAGTTCCAT
>CAYNWJ010000220.1:4423-6886 GCA_964400815.1 uncultured bacterium | reverse complement strand
TTCTCCCGGTACGGGGGAAGGTGGCGCGAAGCGACGGAAGGGGGCTTTGCAAAGAACAGTCGAATCACTGGTTTCGCCTTGTACCAATTGTTGATAAACTCCTTATAACCATTTTCGATGCGTTGCTTGCCGAACCGGACACCCGGATAAATCAATGGGGCGCCATTATTTTTCGTGGATCGAGGGCGTCGCGGAGGCCGTCACCCAGGAAATTGAACGCGAGCACCGACATGAAGATGACATAGCCGGGGGCCAGTATCCACGGGAACGAGGTGAGCACGCGCACGCTCTGCGCCTGCTTGAGCATGTTCCCCCAACTCGCCACCGGCTCCGCTATTCCCACGCCCAGGAAGGAAAGGGCCACCTCGCCCAGGATGTATCCCGGCACGGAGATGGTGGCGGCGACGATCACAAAGGACAGGGTGTTCGGCAGGATGTGCCGCACGATCACACGCATGTGACCGAAGCCCAGGGCCCGGGAGGCGGTGACATAATCGTTCTCCTTTATGGAGAGCACCATCCCGCGGATGATTCGCGACATGCTCGCCCAGCTTATGAAGGAGAGAATCACCACGATCAGCAGGTACATCATGTCCGAGGGTATCTCCGCGGGAAAGGCGGCGCGCAGGGAAAGGATGAGATACAATGCCGGGAAGGACATCACAAGCTCCGTGGAACGCATGATGACGGTATCGGTGAAACCGCCGAAATAGCCGGAGATCCCCCCCACGATCATGCCGAAGGTGAACGATATCAGAATGCCCACGAGCCCGACCGAAAGCGATATCCGCGCCCCGAACAGGAGCCGCGAGAACACGTCGCGCCCGAACTGGTCGGTCCCCAGGAGGAACAGATGGCCCCCGTCCTCGACACCGATGAAATGACGGTCCCAGGGAATGAGGCCGAAAAGGCGGTATTCCTCTCCCTTCACGAAAAGCTTCAGGGGATGGATGCGTGATGTGTCGTCCTCGTACAGGCGCCACTTGCTGTCGACCAGTTCCTTGCCATAGACGAAGGGACGGAGGTGGAAACCGCCCTCGGCATCGATGAAATGCGGCCGGGTCGGCGGGCAATAGAACAGGGAGCGTTCCTGGGTTTCCATCCCATAGGGAGCGAAGAACTCCGCGCAGAAGGCCAGAGTATAGAAAAGGACGAGGATCACGCCGCCGGTCATGGCCATGCGGTTCCTGCGCAGGTGACGCCAGAAAAGCGCCCAGGGGGACTGTGAGGGCTGTCCCGTGTGTGCATCAGTCATAACGGATCCTCGGATCGGAAAGCGCGAGCATGATATCGGCGGCCAGGTTGCCCAGAATGAGCATCACGGACGCCATGAGAAGCGATCCCATGACAACATACAGGTCGCGGGTGAACAGCGCATCGAGCGTCAGGCGGCCCAGGCCGGGCCAGCTCATCACCACCTCCACCAGAAAGGCCCCCGAAAGAAGGCGTGCGAGGGTGAAACCGAACAGGGTGATGAGGGGATTGATGGCGTTCCTGAGGGCGTGCTTGTAGATGACAACACGCTCGTTGAGCCCCTTCGCCCGTGCGGTCTGGACATAGTCCTGAAGGAGGGTGTCCAGGAGGTTCGCCCGCATCTGCCGCATGCGTCCCGCCATGGAGATGCTGCCCAGGACGATGGTCGGGAGCACAAGATGGTGCAGCAGGTCCAGAAGCTGCCGTGGATAGGAGAGGAACTCGAAGTCGATGGACTTCATGCCTCCCACGGGAAAAAGGCCCGTCCGCGCCGCGAACCATACCATGATCAGGGCGAAGAAGACCTCGGGGATGGACAGGCCGAGAAAGGCGACGAAGGACGACGAACGATCCACCCAGGTGTTCTGCCTGACCGCGCTGACGATGCCCAGGGGAATCGCCAGTCCCCAGGCGAAGAGGGCGGCCGATACGGCGAGGATCAGGGTGTTCAGAAGCCGCTGGCCGATGAGGGTGAACACCGGGACCTGGTTTGCGAAGGAATAGCCGAAATCGAGGTGGATGGCGTTCCAGAGCCAGAGAAAATATTGGATGTACCAGGGCTTGTCGAGGCCGAACTGGCTCCTGAGCCCCTCGATCGTCTCCGAGGTGATCTGCGGGTTCTGGGACATGGCCGTCAGGTAGTCCCCGGGCGCCATGCTGATGATCATGAAACTGAAGAACGTAATCCCCAGAAGCAGGGGGATCATGTGCAGCAGGCGCTTGAGTATGAACGTCCTCATGGGCGGTCCTATTCGGTCCAGACTTCCTCGATGTTCCAGAGGAGCCGGTGACGCAGCGTGGTCGGGTTCATGTTCCTGAATTTCGTCCTGTAGGCAACGAACACCTGGGGAATGACGTGGTATATGTAGGGACACTTGTCCGAAATGATATACTGGACCTCGTCATAATACTCCTTGCGCCTGTCCCTGTCAAGGGTCGTCATCTGCAGGTTCATGAGCTCGTCGATCCGCGCCTCCCATTCAGTGGCGG